>NZ_JAAHHT010000182.1 GCF_010672085.1 Okeania sp. SIO3I5 | reverse complement strand
CCAAACCCCTACAATGAAATCTTGCGATCTATATAGGATTGCTGCTAATAGCTAAATGCTTACGAACAGTTTTTGCTACATACAACAAGGAGGAAAAACAACAATGAAAGTTGCATTTGCAACCACTGATTTAATTCATATAGATGGTCATTTTGGTTCTTCTAAACAAATGGCTTTATATGAAGTTGATGATAAAGGGTATGAAACTCTCGAACCCTTAACTTTTGGCGGTAATCTAGAGCAAGATGCTCCCAAACAAGATAAACTAGAAAAACTTCATGCCAAAGTAGCAGCTTTGCTCGACTGCACAATTGTTTATGTGCTAGAAATTGGAGGCCCCGCAGCAGGCCGTTTAATCAACAAAAAAGTTACTCCCATGAAGTCAACTTCAGCAGAACAAACTATTACTGAAGTTCTTGACAGATTGGTACAAACATTAAAAGGAAGTCCTCCCCCTTGGTTAAGGAAAGCTTTACAAAAAACTTCCGAATCTGACTTAGAAGCTGTACTTGAAGAGGTGTAAAAATATGACAGTTCAAACAGAAACAACAACAACAACAACAACAACTGACATTTATTCCGCTCCCTTTATTAAGGAATTAATTAGAGCAGTTCAAGCTCAAGACTCTTATGGAGTATATAAGTCTTGGTCTCCTGAATTAATTGTCAAACCTTACATTGTTAGTAAGCAAGAAAAGCGCCAAATTTCCACTGAAAATGAAGTCGATCCGATGACTTTAGCTCGGATTAAGTTATTCTACAATGCAATAGCAACTTGCATTGAATTAGAAACTAATCAAATTATGCAAGTAGTTATTAGTATCAACCATGAAGGATTTGGTTGGGCGCTAGTATTTTGCGGTCGTCTTTTAGTGGTTTCTAGAACTTTACGAGATGCTCAACGGTTTGGCTTTACTTCTCTGGAAAAATTAGAAGATGAAGGAGAAAAAATGGCTAAAGCTGGCATTGAGTTAGTGAACAAATATAAGGAAGTTTGTAAGCTCTAAGTTAATAGCACTTAGCTATCAGCTATCAGCTTTAAAATATGTATAATGGGAGATTAAAACTTCCATTAACACACACCTAAATCCCGCTGATAGCTGATAGCTATATAGCTAAATCTTACGCTAAATTTATTTAGGAAAAATCTTAAATAAAATTAAAATAGACCATAACTACATTGGATTTGCATCTATAATCAATAATAGAAATAGCTACTAACTCAAATTATAAGGGTTCATCAAATGAAAACATTAACAGATTTCCAAAAACTCGTAGATGCGGAAGATTTTCTCAACTTTTTTGAAATTCCCTTTGACCAAACAACTGTCAATGTAAACCGCCTCCATATATTAAAAATGTTTTCTGTAGCAATTGCAGAAGTTGACGAAAAAAAAGAACTAGCTGAAGCAGAAAAAATAACTGCATATAAAACAGCATTAGAATCAGCTTATCAAACTTTCTTGACATCTAATGCTCAAGAACAAAAAGTATTTCCAGTATTCCAACAAGAACATAACGATGTAGTTAAATTGACAGAAATTAGTGCTGAGTAAGGAGTAAAAAAATTGTGTCCGACCTCACACCAAAAGAATTAGAACGTTATAGTCGCCAAATGATGTTGCCTGGTTTTGGCGAGGAAGCACAACAGCAACTCAAGTCATCTACAGCACTGGTAACTGGTGTTGGAGGTTTAGGTGGTACAGTAGCACTATATTTAGCGGTAGCAGGTATTGGCAAACTGATTTTAGTCCGAGGTGGGGAACTGCGACTTGATGACATGAATCGTCAAATCTTGATGACAGATGATTGGGTGGGCAAAGTGCGAGTAGACAAAGCCAAGGAAACCCTATCTGGCATTAACCCAGACGTTGAAATCGAAACAGTACCCGAATATGTTACCGCTGAAAATATAGACGCGTTGGTACAGTCCGCTGATATTGCCCTTGACTGTGCCCACAACTTTGACGAACGGAATTTACTCAATGCTGCCTGTGTACGTTGGCGCAAACCAATGGTAGAAGCTGCCATGAATAGCATGGAAGCTTACCTAACTACCATAGTTCCTGGTATAACTCCTTGTTTGTCTTGTTTGTTCCCAGAAAAACCCAACTGGGACAGACGTGGGTTTGGAGTATTGGGGATAGTTTCTGGAACTCTAGCTTGTTTAGGAGCTTCAGAAGCTATCAAACAGATTACAGGATTTAGTAGGCCCCTGTGGTCAGAATTGCTGACAATGGACTTGGATGGGATGGAGTTTGCTAAACGTCGCCCTTACCACGATCCTAACTGTCAGGTTTGCGGTTCTCTGACTAGAGAATTAAAAGCTGCCTCCATGGGTATTATTAACAATTCAACCAAAGCGATCGCTGCTAACAGTTTGTAGTTAAATCTTTGGTTAAATTGATAAATATGGAATTGATAGAAGCACTAAGTTGAAGAACTGTTAAGATATGCGTTCGCAACAGCGATCGCAGAACGATCAGGCTAACACTAAAACTAGAACTTTCTAAATTCAGGGTGCATTTTTTCAGTTTTAGTGTTATTATCATGATGGCCTATTGCTTTTCAAATTACCATTTTTTACAACTAAACCAATAAACCAGACAACAGGCGGATGTCGCCTATCTGGGTAATTATTTCATCGGTAAGTCTAAATTATTTTCCCTCAAAAATTATGACTCTGAGTTTAACAGAAAACGCTGCCGAAAAACTTACCAACTTCGTGCAAGACTCAAATAAAGGCATCCGCATATCTGTTGTGGATGGCGGTTGCAGTGGTTATCAATATTCTGTAAATATTGCTAACGCCCCCAAAGCAGATGACTTGCTGCTGTCCAAGGATAACTTACAAATATTTATCGATCCTAAAAGTGCGCCTTTATTAGAAGGAGTTGTAGTTGACTACATTGAAGGTTTAACAGAAAGCGGTTTAAAGTTTGTTAACCCCAACGCCACAGAAACTTGTAGTTGTGGCAAGTCTTTTCAAGCAGGTGGCTGCACTCCAACAGGTGTACCTTGCAGTTAACCAAGTTTTTTCGAGATTAAGAACAACTAAAAAAAGGAGGATATAAGTAACCAATGGCTACTTACAATGTACAACTAATTAAAGGGAAAAAAAAGCCACCCTATGAAATTGATGTAACCATCGAAGTTGATGATGAGACATATATTCTTGATGCAGTAGAAGAAGCTCATCCAGATTTAGAATTCCCTTCTTCTTGTCGTGCAGGTTCTTGTTCTAGTTGTGCTGCAAGAATAACGTCAGGAGAAGTCGATCAAGAAGATCAAAATTTCTTAGACGATGAGCAGGTAGAAAAAGGGTGGATCTTGTTGTGTGTAGCTAAACCAAAGTCTGATTGTGTGATTAAAACTCACCAAGAAGCTTATTTAGTGTAATACCACTTGTAAATAATCACAGGACTTACGCAGAACCACTATATCTAGTAGGGGCGATTCGCGAATCGCCCCTACAGGTGGTGTATGAATTTATCTTTTGCGCAAGTCCTGTAATCATTATCGTAGGGACTAACCATGGTTAGTCCCTATTAAGTTTTTAGTAGATCGAATCTTTTTGATAATAGTCGCGATCGCCTCCTCTACAGTTGCATTTTCTGAGTAATGTTAATCAGTTGCCACTATAATATCAGATGCTTTAATTACTGCATAAGCTTCCTTACCTTCAGCTAATCCCAAGTTTTCTGCTGAAGTTTTAGTAATTACAGAAACTATCTCTACTCCAGGGGCAATTTCTAAGGTGACTTCAGTATCTACAGCTCCAGTTACTACCTTTTTCACAGTGCCTTTAAAAGTATTACGAGCGCTAATCTTCATTTTTAAGCTCCGAATATGAAATTGTTTACTCCTGTAATTTTAACGAAAAAAATATACAATATTAATAACTTTAAGAAAAATTAAACATTGGAGTAAGAGATATGAAAAAAAGCGCGATCGCAACTATAAAAATTATAGCCATACTCACTTGTTTATTAATAATTAGTTGTAGCAAAAATCCCAATAATTCATCTTCTCAGTCTACTGCTTCCAGAATAAATTTAACAATTTCTGCAGCAGCTAGTCTCAAAGATGTAATGACAGAAATTCAACCTATTTATGAACAACAAAAAACTAATGTTTCTTTAACATTAAACTTAGCTTCCTCTGGTTCTCTACGACAACAAATTGAACAAGGCGCCCCAGTAGATTTATTTATCTCTGCATCTCCTTCTCATATTAATATGTTGCAAAAAAAAGGTCTGATCATAGATGAAAGCCTTCGTGACTTACTGAAAAATCAAATGGTTTTAATAGTTCCTCAACAAAATACGGCTTCAGTTAACACTTTTCAAGATTTAACAAAAGACGCTATTAGTAAAATATCTATTGGCGAACCAAAAAGTGTTCCTGCCGGAAAATATGCTCAAGAAGTTTTAAGTTCTCTCGGTATTTATGAAGCAGTAAAACCCAAAATTGTTTTTGCTAAAAATGTGCGTCAAGTAGTAAATTATGTAGCAACAGGAAATGTTGATGGTGGCATTGTTTATCGAACAGATACTAACGTTTCAAATAAGGTAAAAATTGTTGCTAATGCACCGGAAAAATCTCATACACCAGTAGTTTATCCTATTGCAATAATTAAAGATAGTAAAAATATTGAAGCGGCTAAACAATTAGAGGAATTTATGTTTACGCCAGAGGCAAAAGCTGTATTTGAAAAATATGGTTTTATTACACTAAAAGAGGGAGTAGGGAGTAGGGAATAGGGAGTAGGGATTAGTAGGAAATAATTGATGATTTCTGTGGTATAATTGATTTGACTTTTTATTATTCGAGAGCTTTACTATGCAACCATTATTAATTGGGTTAAACAAGTAAGAAAACTTTTATTAAATCCGAACAATTATTTACCGTAATACAATCAGGACTTACCCAAACCAACTAAGAAACTGGGTTTATTTCCCTGATTATTAGACATCTCCAAAAATAAAAAGTAAAATCAATTATTATCCAGAAATTATCAATTATTCTTCCCTGTTCCCTCTTCCCTGTACCGTAACTGTAGCAATATTTTGTGAAATTGGTATAAGTTCCGTTAAAATTCATAAAACTACATATAAAATAGACAAAAATCGTGATAGGTTTAGAAATTGGATAGGTTTCAGGTATAAATTGTATTTTGTGATACAATTTTAAATGAATAAAAAAGGCTGAAACCCTTCATTTATTGTGTATAGTAAGTTTTACTTATGACTAAAAACCCAGGAGACCAAAATTAACTTTGTCCATGCTGCCTGTTTCCTTGTTTTTTGAAAGCTTCTCAAAGATGCGATCGCATTTCTCAATGACAGCTTGAACAATATCGTGAGGGCTAGTAACTGTTGCCCATAATCTGGTATTATCTATGATAATCTCTAATTATCTGTTTTATGCTACTAGGATTTAAGACTGAGTTGCATCCCACAAATTAGCAAAAAACATTACTGGCTAATGCAGCGTTAAATTTATCTATGGCGGGCAGAGATGCGGTCGGTTCGGTCGTGAATGCCTGTGGATCAGAAACCGCCGACGGCCTCAGTAGAAGCAGGTAGGGACGTTTCACTGCGTGACATGAAACGCATTTTTGTTATGCAACGTCCGTACACATCAAGTTGTTACGTTATGTGACGCTTTATATCAGTTTTATGGAGCAGAAGAATGACTGTTGTCACCCTACCAGAAATTATGAACCCGGCCTTTGAAAATAGGTACGGGGTTCCGGCATTTAATGCTTTTGATGATATTACGATGGATGGCTTGATTAAGGGGGCGGAGGAGTCTCGCTCTCCCCTAATTATTCAAATCTCAGTTAAAACGATTAAATTCTGGGGAGCCAAAGTCATCCAGGATATGTTTAGCAACATGGCCGAACGAGCCTCAGTCCCCGTAACCCTCCACTTGGATCATTGCCCCGACCCCGAAATCGTGAAAGAAACACTCCGTTTGGGTTGGAACTCGGTACTATTTGATGGATCGGGGTTCTCTTTTGAGGAAAACTTTCGGACTACTCAAGAAATCACCAAATATGCGGCTCAGTACGGGGCTCATGTAGAAGGGGAAGTAGTCGCCGTGGCTGGTGTTGAAGACGACATCGGTAGCGATACAGAAGGGCAAATTATATCGATTGAACAGGCGATCGCCTTTGTCAAGGAAACTGGGATTTACTGTTATGCACCTGCTATTGGCACCGCACACGGTTTTTACAAGGCGACCCCACAAATTCGCTACGGTAGAATGGAGCAGATAGTGGCAGCGACCAATACTCCAATGGTCTTGCATGGGGGCAGCGGTCTGAGTGATGATGTCTTTTTACGGCTGATTAGTCTTGGCACGGCTAAGGTGAATATCTCTACTGCACTCAAGCAAACTTATGCCGATCGCTTCCGGACCTACCTCGAAGAGCGACCAACCGAATACAACCCCTTGAAATTGATTGGGGCGGTACATAGTGAGGTGATGAAATTGACGCAGCACTATTGTAAGTTGTTTGGCAGTGAAGGAAAAGCATGAAAAAAGCACTAATCTTTGATTGCGATGGGGTGTTGGCTGACACCGAGCGAGATGGTCATTTAGTGGCCTTCAACCAAATGTGGAGCGAACAGGGCATCAATTGGCAGTGGAGCCTGGAACAATATGCTCAGAAAGTTAAAATTGGCGGTGGCAAAGAGCGAATGTTCAGCTTGGGAAAAGATGAAGATTTTCGGGCTGTGTACCCGGTTCCAGAGTCGGAGGAGGCATGGTGGAATATTGTCATGGATTGGCATAAGCGCAAAACGGAAATTTATAAGCAGGCGATCGCTTCCGGGGCAATTCCCGGTCGTCCCGGTGTTAAACGCCTAGCCCAGGCAGCTTTGGCAAATGGTTGGCTCCTCGCAGTTTGTTCGACTTCTGCGATCGCTTCCGTAGAGGCAGTGCTACGTCACGTCATGGGAGTCGAACTGGCCAGTCAATTCGCTGGAGTTTTTGCGGGCGATATGGTGAAAGCCAAAAAACCCGCCCCAGATGTGTATAATCTCGCTGTGGAAAAATTAAACTTAGACCCAGCTAACTGCGTAGTTGTAGAAGATACGCGCAATGGTTTGCTGGCTGCTACTGCTGCCCGGATGACCTGTATTGTCACATACAATGAGTTGACCAAAAATGAGGATTTTAGTGAAGCGGCATTAGTGTTGTCGGATTTCGGAGAACCTGGTAACAAGTCGATTGCAATCGGTCAAAATCGGACTCATGTTAAACCACAGGGATATTTTACCCTAGATGACCTGGAGCAGGTTTTGGCTGATTGCCAAGCATAACAAAATATTTTATCAAGGAGAGAAATATGGCGCGAAGTAGTTTGGAAAATATAGAACTTGTCGTGCGCACGATCGCCCAAACATCTATTGATAACGAAAAGTATTTTACCGAGTTGGATGGTGTGGTCGGTGATGGGGACTTCGGCACTTCCCTAGAAAGTGGCTTTGGTGCCATTTTGTCACAATGGGACAAAATAGACCGCAGTAGCGGTGAGAGTTTTTTGCTCGGATGTGCCAAAATTATCTCCAGAAATATTGGCGGTACTTCCGGTTCAATTTGGCGGGCTGCTTTTCGGAGTGCTGCCAAGAGCATTAGCGGTAAAGAAATGCTGACCGGCGAAGATGTCGTGACCATGTTTCGCGCTGCGGCAGATGGTATTATGGATCGCGGGGGGGCGAACTTAGGCGACAAAACCTTGTTGGATGCCTTAGTCCCAGGGGCAGATGCTTTTGAGCAAGCGATCGCCAATGGTGGTAATACTCAAGAAGCGATCGATGCAGCGGCCAAAGCGGCGCGAGAGCAGACAGAAATCACAAAAGCTTGGGTGGCCAAACGAGGTCGCGCATCTTACACGGGCGATCGGAGTAAAGATACTTATGATGCTGGGGCAGTAGCTGTGGCCATGATGTTTGAGAATATCGCCACTGCCTGGGCAAAATCTTAAGGATCTTGAAGCAGCAGTCAGCAGTCAGCAATCAGCTTTTCACGGTGTATAATGGGGGATTCAAACCCCCAAAAAAGCGCACCACTAATTTTTTGACATACTCCCGACGTTGCCCTTACGGGAAAAATAGGGATTCTTCAGTCTGGGAAACCCTGACCGCTGTTTAGACAGAGGTGATGTCCTCCCCCTGTGTTGACATTGATAATAACAAAATGCTCCTAGCTTGTGTCTTGGGCATATGAACGTTTAGCTTATGAAGGTACCCGAATCCTGGCCCTGGCTTTCATCCCGACGCTCCCCTCCCCCCTTTCCAAGGGGGGTTAGGGGGGATGGAGAGCGCGGGACTTCCCGCCAGGAAAGTTAAAAATATAGTTATAACTGATTATCCTAACATGATATTATTTTTGTAACGGGTATTTGAGCTTCGCTCCAAAAATATTTCGCCTTAAAAGGCGGGGTCGTAAGTAGTAATCGATCAGAGGAAAAAAATCAATGAAGAAGTTTGTTAATAATCCCAAACAATTTGTTCCCGAAGTACTCAAGGGAATTGAGCTTGCTAATCCGGGTAAGGTCAAATACGTCCCCGACTACAACCTGATTATGCGAGCCGATGCTCCCAATGACAATAAAGTCTCGATCCTTCAGGGCTCCGGCTCCGGCCACGAACCAGCCCATGCAATGATTGTCGGCAAAGGGATGCTTGACGGGGCCTGTCAGGGGGATGTCTTTTCGGCTCCGCCAATTGATTATATCGTCGAGTCTTCTAAACTAATCAACTCAGCCAAAGGGGTGTTGCATATTGTCAACAACTATACGGGCGATCGAGCAGCTTTCCGCGATGCCGCTGAAGAATTGGAAGATGAAGGGATTACGGTAAAAACTATTTTTGTCGATGATGATGTCGCGGTTAAAGACAGCCTCTACACTGTAGGTCGCCGTGGCGTGGCTGGCAACTTTTTTGTCATCAAAGCGGTTGGCGCTGCGGCAGAAAAAGGCGCTTCCCTAGATGAATTGGTGGCTATCGGTAATCGGGTCAATGATGTTATCCGTTCTATGGGAATGGCTTTGACTGGCTGCACTCCCCCTGCCAAAGGCGAACCCATTTTCACCCTGGCAGAAGATGAAGTTGAGATGGGTGTCGGCATTCATGGGGAACCGGGTCGGGCGCGGGAAAAACTAACCAGCGCCAATGAAATAGTCGATCAAATGCTGGAAGCTATTCTCACTGATTCCAAGCCAATCTCAGAAACCGAAACCGTTGCCCCCATCTTTAATAGTGGCGATGAAGTGGCGCTGATGATTAATGGTTTAGGGGGTACGCCAATTTCCGAACTTTATCTGCTGTATGGCTATGCTCACGAACAGTTGGAAGCCAAAGGTATCAAGGTGTGGCGCAGCTATGTGGGCGAATATTGCACCTCATTGGAAATGGCCGGGATGTCAATTACCTTATGTAAGGTGGATGATGAGTTGAAAGACTTGTTGTTGGCACCGGCCGAGATTCCCATTCGGGTATTTTAGAAATATCAAATCAAGAAATCGGGTTTCTATGACAATTTTGGCGTTGCTGAATTAAGGGATGAATATTGAGTGGGACAGGCAGGATGCCTGTCCGAAAATATCAAGAACGGGCAAGATACCCATTCCACAAAACTATTAAAATCATCCCGCATTTATGCAACGCCACAATTTTTGCAATAGAAGATTTTTCAAAGGAACCCAGTTTCTGTTCAACCGGACATGATATAACTTATGAGAACGACCAAATCTTTACCTTTGAGTTGGGAAGAACTACAACAACTCGCCACATTTGAGCGAGATACGGTGAACGGAACAACCAATTCCCAAGCGAGACTGCGACTGTTTGGACAGGCCGAATCAGATGTGCGAGTTACTCTTTATCGCGATCATCATGCTTGGTGTCCTTATTGCCAAAAAGTGTGGCTGTGGTTAGAGGAAAAGCAGATTCCGTACCGTATCGAGAAAGTCACTATGTTCTGTTATGGAACGAAAGAAAAGTGGTATAAGCAAAAGGTTCCATCGGGAATGCTTCCGGCGCTAGAACTTGACGGTAAGTTAATTACAGAAAGTGATGATATCTTATTAGCATTAGAAAAGGCATTTGGCCCGTTAAATCAAGTAGGAATGGGCGATCGCCAAGCGCTGCCTCTGCGCCAGCTAGAACGCCTACTCTTTCGTGCTTGGTGTACTTGGTTGTGCTACCCCACGCGGTCTCAAAGGGATGATCAACGCAGTCGAGAGCAATTTACCACCATCGTGGCTCAAGTTGAAGCGGCTCTTGCCAATACTCCAGGACCTTATTTTCTGGAAGAATTTGGTATAGTTGATGTGGTTTTTACTCCCTATGTCGAGCGGATGAATGCCAGTCTTTACTATTACAAAGGCTATTCATTGCGGGAAGAAAATCCAAAGTTCTCTGATTGGTTTGATGCTATGGAAACCCGATCTACCTATCGAGGCACACAAAGCGATTTTCATACCCATGCCCACGATTTACCACCGCAAATGGGCGGATGTTATCCTAACCAAGAATCTCAAACTGAGATTAATCAAAAACGAATCGATTGCGGTCCTTGGTTCGGATTACCAGATGTGATGTATCCAGAACCCGAAACGTCTCGAACAGAAGCTCTGCATAGGGTTATCAAGCATCGTCATAATATCATTCGCGTTAATCCAGCGGACGATCGCCTTTTTGATGAAGCCTTGCGTTGCGCTCTGACTTACATGATAACAGGAGAAGTCTGTCCGCCACCGTCTGGTTCCGATCCAGCCCTGCGCTACCTGCGCGATCGTATTAGTGTACCGAGAGATATGTCAATCTATGCCGCCAAACGACTGAGAGAAGCATTAGAAACCACGGCAGCTCTATCTGGCGATCGCCAAGGAAGACCCATTCCGGTGCGTGATCGGCGCGATCAAAATCCCGCTGATTTCGCCCAAGTTTAACATTGGACAGGACTTACGCAAATTGACTTTTAAAACACCATCTGTAGGGGCGAATGGCATTCGCCCTCCCTATATGTAGAGTCTCTGCGTAAGTCCTGATTGGAGTGAGAATTTCCCTCTTCAAATCTTTGATTGCAGAGGGGCTATCCAGTTATCAGTTATCAGTTATCAGTTATTGGCGAACCCAGAAACCCGGTTTCTCGTAGATGTTTATTGTCAAAAACAATGATTTACTGTAGAAACCGGGTTTCTTTGCGTAAGTGCTATTGACATACTCCCGACGTTGCCCTTACGGGACCCATAGGGATTCTTCAGTCTGGGAAACCCTGACCGCTGTTTATACAGAGGTGATGTCCTCCCCCTGTGTTGACATTAATAATAACAAAATGCTCCTAGCTTGTCAAGGGCATATAAACGTTTAGCTTATGAAGGTATCCGAATCCTGGCCCTGGCTTTCCCATCCCTCTGCTCCCCTGCGGGAGAGCGCGGGACTTCCCGCCAGGCAAGTTAAACTTTGCTGTTGAAGGCAAGAAAAAACCGAATTTACAGCAATGCATGAGGATGGTGAGGTACAGGTATTTGTAACACAAGCATCCTGCTTGTTACAGCCTTGAAGGCTGTGTTACCAAAATTACTAACAGACTTCTAGTCTTTATTTTGTACCTCACTAACTCCGAAATTGCTGTAATTTCAATCTGCTTCTCTTTTGCTTGACAACAAAAAACTTATCGTTCCGAAAATTTTATCTAAATCGCTAATAGTAATTCTCAACTTGCTTTTTGTGAATTCATCGGATACTAATTTTCCAAATTGCCATAATTCTCCATCCGTTACTATCCCATACACAGGAAGTTCCTCGGCTTTATTTAATTTTTGCACGGCAATCAATTCAGCTAGACATTGCCCCCATCCCTCGCTAAAATCATTCTTTTTTGCTTCAACAACAACGAGGATTGGAAAACCCAAAACAGTTTTACCTAATTCTGATTTTGTTGAGAACAAGTAATCAGGCGCTCCATTTAGTTTAGCATCATAAGTTATGGACTTGTGGCTCCAAAGAGCATATTTATCAACAAAGCTTTTATAAATTTCTCTTAAAATTGGATAAATAATATTTTCGCATCTTGAGTATTCAGATGTGTATATATCCATGTTTTGTTCGCTGAATTTCAATTCCTTGACAAACAGATCGGAAGGTTTTAAATCGGTAATTTCAATAAAGTCTGCTTCCAAATACTTGATATTATACTCTTCTTGAACTTGAGCAATAGTTTTATAATCACTAAAAGCCATAAATAACTCCTATTAGACATCTCCAATAATAAAAAATGGCGTTGCTGATTATGGGTATGATTTTGCCCCCCTAGCCCCCCAAAATTGGGGGGAATAAAACTCTAAAAGTCCCCCTTAATCCCCCTCCCGTCCCCCTTGGAAAGGGGGAAGCCAGAGGATGCTGCGCTTTTTGTTGAATGGGGGATGCGCGGGGGCTTGACCAGAACCAAACAATCGCGCATTCATACTTCAATTCAGCAACGCCTAAAAAATAAAATCAATTATAGGATAGAAATCATCAATTATTTCCCTCTACTCCCTACTCCCTACTCCCTCTTTATGAGTTCCTGAAAAGGAGTTGCTAAGATCCCAAGGATTTGGGCAACCTCCTTGATGTAATACTCATCCAGATCGATAGCAACGACTTGGCCATTTAAGGTCAAAAACTTCCACAGGGTTCCGGTGGTGACTGCACCAAGAATTAGACCAATATTATTGGTTGCTGCATTGAATTTCTGAGCTGCCACCATCTCGGCAATACATTGGGCTAGTCCACCTTTGATATTTTCATTTTTGGCTTCCACTATAGTGATTATGGGCGCTTTTATTTCGTAAATCTCCGGTGAAGCAGTCAAAATATAATCGCAATAGCCGTGCAATCCCTTTTCTGGTTCAACACTAAATTCAGTTCCTGAAAAGAAGCCCACTTGCCCCTGAAAACTGCGACGAATTTCGAGGAGAACGGGGGCGATAATCAGCTCAGACCGAGCTTTTTCAGTGTTCACTGCATTAGCGAGGGGCACATTTTCTGCTAGGGCGATCGCTAGGTAGTCACTGGGTTGACGTGGTTTTATTTGGGAAAAAAGATTTTGACTTTCGTCAAGTTCGAGTCCAAAGGTACTTTGGATGGTGGTAAGGGTTTTAAAGCTGCTGTAGGACATGGAATGCTATTGAACTTTGGCGTTGAATCTAGGCGTTCGGGACACAATTAACTATGTGTCTTGAACAACTTAATTCTACCACTTCGAAGATTTTTCTACCATCTTGGGACAGTCATAAACCGACGCCCATGATCGGCAGCATAAGCAATGCAGGCTTTTAAATCTTCTCGCGTCAGATCGGGAAAATCGCCCTTGAATTTCTGCTTCTGTCATCTCGGAAGCTAGGTACTCAAGGACTTCATAGACTGTAATACGCAAGCCACGGACGCAAGGCTTACCACCACGTTTTTCAGGCTCAATTGTAATGATGTTTCGATAGTTCATAAACTGGATCGTTGCGCAGGTCACAAACCACGGCGAAATAAGTATTTTAGCCGTTTTGTCAGTAGTTTAGGCATACGACATAAAGATTCAAATCTTACAGCGCTTTTCAGATTGATGAACCACATCGCCACAACCAAAACCTTGTAGGGACGTTCCATGGAACGTCCCTACTGTGGTCTACTGAAATGAAAACCGCTGTAAGTGACCTAAGGTTGCCCCTCACCCGACGCAAATAACCTCGAACGAGAGCAACCAATCGCCTCTCGGCAGTCAATCTGTATGGGCGTTGTTAGGTTATCTCATCTAGAACTGCAATGTAGTTAGTGACACTTAAGAAGTACTCACAATCTTCATAATAGCTTTCGATAGGCATAAGGCGTGACGAAGGTAATATCCGGTATATCCGATAGTTCATAGGGAATAGAAAATTCCAGAAGTCACGAAAGAATGTTCTAGAATTGATATTTCCACAACCAAACTCAAATGAAAGAGCTTTAATTATTCCCTTTTCCAGACTTTTTGTTACACCCTTAAGGGCATCTAGTTCATGCCCTTCAATATCCATTTTTATAAAGTCAACACATGAGAGACCATTATCTTCAATAACGCTGTCCAAAGTAATTGTTTCTACATCGATTGAATAAAAAGTTCTACTCTGCAAATAACTCTCATACCTCTGGTGCAATGAGGCTATTACAGAAGTTTCGTCTGTTGTGTAAAGTTGAACAGTACCTCTTTTAGAACTTACTGCATTTGGAATGAGCTTTGAGTTTGGTATTTGCTTCTCCATAATTATTTTTTGACAAGCTGGTTGAGGCTCAAATAGGAAAATCCTTGATTCAGGAAACATCTTGTGGAGAAGAAGTGACCATTCACCATTATTTGCACCTACATCAAATATGACAGGATGGGATGTGTGGATTACAGATTTAGCTGCATTTATCTCAGTATTGAGTGCCCATCCCGCGCCCGCTCCTTTACCGAGAAGACAGCACCAATAGGCTTCAAATAGTTTTGCTAAATCTTCAGTTGCCGCATTCGCAACTAGCTGACTTAATGGACTAGCTAACATTTTGCCTATCTCCTTAAGAATACCTTTCTCATGTGGCTTCATATTGAGAATCTCCTTAACTACACCTCGTTGACTAATAAAATCTCCAGTAAGCTTTACCTTAGTCTAAGCCTAACTATAGATTAGACGGATTTTTTCCATCTAATCACCCCCATATGGATTTTATTAAAATTTCATCCATAATAACACACCCTCTCATTGTACGGCATTGGCTTTGAGATAAGCCCCTTGCCCCAGATGCTGTAGCTTGGGATAACAACTCCGGTAATTCCCCTCGCTCACAAACAACCACATAATACGAGTCCGTCGATTCTGGGGCAGTACGGGGCAGGAAACATAACCATTAGTGTAAACTATCATACCATCATAATCCCGATTTTCCTCCAGATAGGCTAAAACAGGGCTAAAATTCGTTCTGCCTCGTCCCGTTAACTGGACTTCCCGTTGGGCCTGACGGAAAGTCATCGCGTCGGTTGTAATTTCAGCATCAATTAGGATACATTTATGATAAAGAAGGAAATTAGGGTTTGCGATCTGGAAATACCAATGCAAGAAAAATTAGGGAGCTAAAAGCACAAATTGCTCGTGAAGGCTTTGTCTATTTGCCCAAACGCGGTAAAGGGAGTCACGAACGATGGAAACATCCTTTACTTAAAAAAACTTTAACAATTCCTGGGAAAGATGGTGGAGATGTTCCCCCTTATTTAGAGAAACAAGTAACACAGTTATTAGCTGAATTAGCTGAAATCGAAACACAACAGGAGGACAAACAAGATGGTTCAATATAGTATGCTCGTTCAATGGTCTGAGGAGGATCAGCTTTTTTTAGTGACGATTCCAGAATTTAGCGATCGCGTTGTTATGCCTTGCGCTCATGGGAAAACTCGTGGGGAAGCGATTCAGAATGGGGAAGAAGTTATTGATATGTATTTGGAAGCGTGGGAGGTTGAAGGAGAATCGATTCCTCAACCCAGTACGCTGAAAAGTGTTGTCAAACACTTGCAGGCTCTCATTGTGTAGCATTAGCTTTCAGATAAGCCCCTTGCCCCAGATGCTGTAGCTTGGGATAACAACTCCGGTAATTCCCCTCGCTCACAAACAACCACATAATACGAGTACGCCGATTCTGGGGCGGTGCCGGGCAAGGAGCATAACCATCGGTGTAAATAATCAGGCCATCATAATCCCGATGTTCCTCCAGATACGCTAAAATCGGATCAAAATTCGTCCCGCCTCGTCCTGTTAACTGTACTTCCCGCTGGGCGCGACGGAACGTCATCACATCGGTTGTAATCTCAGCATCAAATTGAATCACATCGATCGCCTGCACGCCATAATTAAAAAAGCGATTTACCACCGAAAACCCCTGCTGTAGCTCCTCCGTTCCCATGGAGCCACTCACATCAATGGCAAACAGCAATCGGGTAGTAAAATCACGACGACTACCCATATAAGCAAACCCATAACGGCGATTCGGTTTCATCCGGGTTAGCCGTCGCTGTTGGCTGAGGATAGACGTGCGAAACTTGCGCAAAACCGCCCGATAGTCGAGCTTGGGGTGCAGATTCGCCAAAATCTGTTCCCGCAACTTGCCCCCAATGCTGCCCCAACTGTCATTTGCCAACGCCATTTTCACCAGATCATCCAGGCGATCGCTCAACAATTCATCTCGATCCCACTGGTTAGTATTTTCTACACCGCTAAGGGTTGGATCGGTATAAACCGAAAGGAGATCCGAGGGGGAATCGCCCCCTGATTCTGAAGTCGGCTCAGATTCCTCTGCCAATTCGGGTTCAAATGATTCAGATTCAGCAGAACCAGACGCTCCGGACGCAGATGTGGCATCACCTTCCCCTGATCCTGCTCCTGGCGATCCAGAGACTGCTTCCTGCGGACTGGAGGATTCTTGATCGAGCAATTTGTGGTAGTAAAACTCGAAAAATTGTTTGTCATAGCTGTTATCGCCAAAGACATCCCGCGCCCGAGGAAACGGCAGCTCGGTTTGCAAATATTCCTGGAGCGTTAAATTGCTAGCAGCATAGCTAATCTTCGAGTGAGCTTGACGGCGACTATAGGGGTGTTTCAGAAGAATCCGTAGAGCTTCAAAACGTAGGGTGGCTTCCAGGTGGCGATCGCTCAACTCATCAATAAAATCCGGATTGTACTCAATGCGTCCCCGTTGAACGCGAATAGTTTTAATGCGTGGCTCAGAGATTAAGGCGTGGCTAGTCCAGGTAGCCAGTAACAGTGGCTCAACGAGCAGCCACTTTTCCACAATCCGAGCAATGCGGTGACGGGCGATTGGTTTCGTTCTCATATCACATTTAATATAGCAATTATTGAATCGGCGAGGTAGAGTTTTTTTATCCCCCCCAGCCCCCCTTTGAAAGGGGGGGTAAACTCAAAGTCCCCCCTTCCGAAGGGGGGATTTAGGGGGGATAAATATGCGTAGCTCATAGTTTTGAAAAAGGCTATAAATAGTTATCAAATAGTTTTGGCAGTAAAAATCTCTGTGGCGCTCAGTTGCAATTCTGGGAAAGCCAAAGACTCAATCCTCTCGTTTCCCGTAAACAGCGTTACCTCATACTCCCCATCCACCAGTTGGTAAACAGAGAGAGTCGGCTTTTTGGGATTGCCGATAAACCGCCGGCCCCCTAAACCCAGGTAATCGACAATCCAGTATTCGGGTATCCCCATCAGTTCGTATTCTCCGACCTTCCTCAGATAATCATCTTGCCAGTTTGTACTGACAACCTCTATCGCCAGTCCCACGGAATTTCCCTTGGTAATAATTGATTCTTTTTGCCAACGGGGTTCCTCAGATAGTTGCGCTTTATTGAGAACAATAATATCAGGTTGGTAGCCAGATTCGTCATGGATAGGTTTCAGCAAACAATCGCCGGGAATGGCCAAAGGTAATTGCGAACGCCGAATTTCAAAATGGAGTTCACCAGCAATAAAACCGATAACACTGGAATGTTCTCCTGTTCCTAAAGGCATTTTTACTATTCTTCCATTGTGTAGTTCGTATTTATCGGTCGCGTTTTCCGGATACCAGTCAACAAATTCATCGAATGATAGGGGTTTGCTTATAGTCGCAATCATAGTTATTTAGGACGATTAATATAGTTATCAAATAGTTTTAGCGGCAAAAATCTCGGCAGCGCTCAGTTGCAATTCCGGGAAAGCCGAAGACTCAATCCTCTCGTTTCCGGTCAACAGCGTTACCTGATACTCCCCATCCACCAGTTGGTAAACAGAGAGAGTCGGTTGTTTGGGATTACCGATCAACCGCCGGCCGCCTAAACCCAGATAATCCACAATCCAGTATTCGGGTATCCCCATCAGTTCGTATTCCCCGACTTTCATCAGATAATCATCTTGCCAGTTTGTACTGACAACCTCTATAGCCAGTTTCACGGAATCTCCCTTGGTAATAATTGACTCTTTCTGCCAAAGGGGTTCCTCAGCTAGTTGCGCTTTATTGAGAACAATAAGATCGGGTTGGTAGCCGGATTCGTCATGGACCAGTCAGACTACATTGATGAAAGAAGTTTCAAGTCGATAGACCAAGATTGCATCGAACTCCTAAAACTCCTAACCTCAATCCTAAAATCCACTAAGAAAATTGACAATTGACAATTATCAATTATCAATATCCTTTGTTTGTGTTCCCTTGTCTTCACCTGCTAATCAAACAATTATCTTTTGACCTTCTAATTTTGGAGATGACATTTAGATCGGCAAAATTGTATTGAGAAAAGTAGTGTAAAAGGCATCCGGTGAGTTCACTAGTCCATAACACGACAATGATGATGGGTTAGCCTTGAAAGTCAACTGTCCAAGACTACTACTTTCTTCGTTGTCAAAATCAGTATTAACAGAAAAATCACCATTTATATATGTAACATTCACTCCTGCATCAATAATTGTCCAAGCTGCAAGAGGATCGTAAAAGTACTCTGGATAACCTTCTGACTGAGACTGATTAAATCGAGTAGAAAGAACATATCCGAGAAATAATGTTAGAGGATCTTGATTTCGATGTGTTACTAATGGATGGACAACATTCGGCCCTAAAGGTACTTGATAAGAAGCATCAAGCGGTGAGATACGTAAACTCAAATTATTATCTTGATAGTACTGAATTACATACTGTGCGGCAACTGGATCTATGAAGATATTCCACTCTGCTACCTTGTTGGTAGGATAGGCTGCTGAAAATAAAGAGTTAATATTACCTGGAACGTTTACTGCACCACACATAGCAACTATGGATTTAGGGATCAGATTATTGTATTTATCATTCATTAAATAATTATATAAGTTAGTGAATCCACCTATTGACAGATAGATAAGATCTGGGAAAGCTGTTAAAGCATTGCTTAAAACAACCTCTGCACTCTGAAGTTGCAAAGGGTCCACGCTTGACCTTTGAAGGGTATAACCAAATAGTGAACTCACATTTTTGCGGAAATCTGACGGAAAAACATTTGAGTATGCAGTGGGGGCTGTCGCTCCTTTTCCAACAGTAGCATTACATTCTAGAAGATTCAGTATATCTAATGCATTTTGCAAGGCGGGAGAGAAATATGCTTCTCCGCATCCTGTAACAGATAACCCAACGATGTTAGTGGCTGAGGATTGGGCAAGTAATGAAATTGCACACCAATCATCCCACCCCAAATCACTATCTATAAAAACATTTACAGGCGATTTTTTTGTCTGCATTACCTTTATCCTTATCGTACTTGTCAATCAACAATTATAGCATGTACCGGAGCGGGTCGTCAACATCAACGCGAGCAATGCGCTGACGAGTGGAGATTATCATACATCGATCGCCTCCAAATACTCCGATAA
>NZ_JAAHHT010000181.1 GCF_010672085.1 Okeania sp. SIO3I5 | reverse complement strand
CACCATTGGCGTCAGCATCAGAGTCGGTTGCATCATCCCCACCTTGGTCAGCATCAGTAAATTCAAATCCCGAGGGTAAGGTAGACTCCTCAAAAGTTACTTGATACTCTTCACCAGGATTGAGGTTGGTGAAAGAATACATACCGTTCTCATCAGTGATCGTCGTTTCTGTGGTGTTGTCCCCAACAGTGTCAATGTCACCATCTGCTCCACCACCGGTTAAAGTTACTGTTACACCATCTACTCCATCTTCTCCTGCATCTTGAATACCATCACCATCATCATCAAAGAATACTTTGTCTCCTAAACTAGCCTTCTTGAAAAATCCTGCATCAATTGTGGGGTCATTTTCACCAGGTTCAAGAGTAATTACATCAGAAATAGGACCATCAGAATCTTTGGTATCATCATTGCCTTGATTAGCTGGACTAGCCATGTCAAAACCATCAGGAGTTTCAAACTGGACTTTGTATTCACCAGCAATAACAGTAAAGTCATAATTACCGTTAGCATCAGTGGTGGTTGTGTCTACTATTTCACCATCTTCAATCTCACCATCGCCATCCATATCAGCAAGCAAATTTACTGTGGCTCCAGCTATCCCTTGTTCGCCAGCATCCTGAATACCGTTTGCATTGCTATCTTCAAATACAAAATCGCCTAGCTTGGAAAGCTCGACTTCAGAAATAACTATTTGAGCATCGGGATTAAGTACACCATCATCAGTTTGATCAGGGACCAAGATAACGGCCATTTTTTCACCAAACTCAGGCACAAAAGCATCTGCCTCTGGGCTGTTAGCATCTGCTAAAATTGCATCAACCCGATCCTGACTCCAGAAACCATCACTCTCTTCGCCGACAAAGTCTACAGATTGCTCATCATCTAACAGTTCCCAGATTGCTCGCTGAATATCAGCAAATGTGACTATACCCAAGTCTCCTAAATCTGTCCCTGCCCATCCCTGATTAATAATGTAGTTAAGTTTGTTCAAATTCTCAGGTTTTTCGATTAATCCTTCCCCAATTAGTTCTTGAGGAAGTTCTTCATAGGTGGAAAAGACCTTGGCACTATATGTCGTTCCCTCGGTGTTGAAATTTGGCAAGTCTAAACCGGGATCAATGTCTCGATCGGTATCGATACACCATCCATCTCGCACACCACCCAAAATGGGGTCGTCAAGAATCTCGATGTTTATAAAACTGTTCCCTTGATCGTAAATAGCTTTAAATTCAACTGCATCAGGTAATACAGCACTTAATGATAAAATGTTAGTAGATACTTCAGACATAGTTTGATAACTGTTCGGTGATAGTGAATATGTTTTTTGAGGACTTTTCAGTCAAGAATAAATCAGATTGCTAATTAACCTGATTGTATTAGAGTTGTTGGGAAACCAAAATTTAAAATGCTCAAAAGCTGATGATATAAGGTTTTCAGAATTTTAGGTCCGAAAAACACTATAAACTTTGACTAATAAGGGGTTTAGCCATTTTTTTTAGCTTAATTCTCAACAACTCTATTAATTGATCCCATGTAGAGGTACAGAGTTCTAAATGGTAGGAGTTTTGGATTCTTTATTTTTCAAATTTATACTTCAATTCAGCAATGCCCAAAAAATATACCCTTTTCAGATTTAAGATCATTTCAATTTCAACTGAGACGAGTATTTGTTGCTGTCAAAGAGTTTCAGCTAACAAAGTGTTTCATTTTTGAAATGACTATATGGAGGTTGTGACAAAGGATATACTACAGAAAAAAGATGAGTATCTTTAAAGTCCGATCATTTGAAGACTTGAAGAGTTTTAGCGATAACTGTATTGGAATAAAAATCTTGCCAAGACATCAAATTCAGAACGTATATCATTATTTTTTTTGGCAAGACCCTAAATAGGTATAGAAAGTTAAAAGAGTATATTACTTTGAAGCCATGCGGGAATCTACCATCTTCTTGGCAACCATACCACCACCCACGCATAACAAACCCAGTACAGTAGTTGGTTCAGGCACTTTCACAGGAGCAGAGGAGCAACCAGGAATAACACCAGAAGGAATATTAGGTGGACACTTTAAATTTGCAGCAGCGGGTAGAGATGTGGCAGCAGTAACAGCGATAGTTGAAGCAACAACGAACAAAGTCTTCTTTAACATAATTTGATCCAACTCCATAAGATTTGTTTGACATCATCATCATATTCTCTTATTCCGGAATATTTCAAGGGGAAAATCTGTTTTTTCTCAAATCTTCATCAAATCTTCATCGAATTTCTATCCCTTTTTCATCAGATCTTTATAAAACTCTCCCAAATAACCTCTAAGTCTAATTATGTAGTCCATTTTAGGGTAGTGAGGTACAGTTTATTAATTTTTTGTAGCTTTTTGTCTGTTACTTGTTGCCTAAAATCCTAAAGTTTTGTACTTTATCAACTCCAAAAGTTCTGTAATAGTATTAAGTTTAAAAAAATATGTAGCCTGGGTGTGAAAAAACAAAACAATGTTAGAGTTGTTCCTAAATAAATGGAAAAAACCGCTAAGATTAAGACATAGCAGTAATTCCAGGCGTTTTTTTATTAATAGGTGAAATCATTATATGACAAGGGTTTGCGAGTTTTTTCTAGTTATCAAGCGACAAGTCTGTATTTATCAGGATTTATATCATCTCCGGATAATTAGCGATCAAAAAAGTTTTTGTTTGTAGTTGGGCTTGAGCAACTTCTATAGTTATAATTAAAACTCGTAATTAGACTTTACAGTGGTTTTCACTTGGTTGAACCACTGTAGGAGCGATTCGCGTTTGCGGAGCATTCAGTTAGGAAATCGCCCCTACAGGATTTCGATTATGGCGATGTAGTTCATCAATCTGAAAAGCGCTGTAATTATAACTATTCAACCAGAAATGATATTACGCATACATATATATATGGTAGGGGTTAACGGCCGTTAACCCCTACAAATGCTGTATAGTTTCATGGGTGCGTAAGTTCTGTTTAGATATTTATATCATGTCCGGTTGAATACTTATCAATGCATGAGGAAGTAAGGCAGGAGGCATCCCCCCTACCCCCCTTTGAAAGGGGGGAGGCAGAAGGTTTTTTCCAAAAAAACTTAATTCTCTACACAAACGATGCTACCGGACATGATAATTATATATAAATAAATCGGCGTTGCTGAAGTGCAGGCCTAATTTTTGGTTTTCCTGCATTGTAATGGTGAAGATATATACATCCCACACTTCCGACACTTCCGACACTCCCTACTCCCTAATATTAAGTGCTTCCCTATTCAAACGCCCACGCGTAGAGAAGCACTTAGCAATTAATAATTAATTATGAATAATTGATAATTAGAGAAAGTTTTCATTATCCATTATCCATTACCCATTATCCATTATCCATTATCAATTTATGCTTCATCTAAAGCAACAATACCAGGTAACTCTTTACCTTCCAACAATTCCAAACTAGCACCACCACCAGTAGAAATGTGACTCATTTTTTCACCAAGCTCTAACTGCTCCACTGCAGCAACAGAGTCACCACCACCAATAATAGTAATAGCATCCGACTTATCAGCAAGAGTCCGGGCGATCGCTTCAGTACCCTTAGCAAACTTCTCTATCTCAAACACTCCCATCGGACCGTTCCAAATGACAGTTTTGCAGTCTGCTAAAGCATCTTGGAAAACCTTTGCCGACTCAGGTCCAATATCCAAACCCATCCAACCATCAGGAATAGCTTCAACACTAACAGTTTGAGTATTCGCCTCAGCGTCAAACTTATCAGCTACAACCACGTCAGTAGGTAACAACATTGCTACACCTTTTTCTTTTGCCTTAGCTTCTAGAGACTTCGCCAATTCTATCTTATCGTCTTCAACCAAAGAATTACCCACACTTAAACCACGAGCTTTGTAAAAAGTGAAAATCATACCGCCACCCAAGAGCAACTTATCGCACTTATCCAACAAAGCCTCAATCACACCAATCTTACTAGAAACCTTAGAACCACCAATAATTGCAGCCAAAGGTTTTTGAGGATTATCAATTGCACCTTGGAGGAATTTCAGTTCCTTTTCAATTAAATAACCACCCACAGAAGGACTCAAATATTTAGTCACACCCTCAGTTGAAGCATGGGCACGATGAGCAGTTCCAAAAGCATCATTCACATATATATCCGCCACAGAAGCAAGTTGCTTGGCAAACTCTGGGTCATTTCCCTCCTCTCCAGGGTAGAAGCGAACATTCTCCAGCAAAACTACATCACCATTTTGCATAGCTGCCACAGTAGAAGTTACTGCCTCACCAACGCAGTCGTCACACTTCTTAACTTCCTTACCCAATACTTCAGAGAGTCTTTCTCCCACAAGAGTCAGACGCATATCTTCATTTACTTTTCCCTTGGGACGTCCAAAATGGCTAGTTAAGATAACTTTTGCACCTTTGCCAATTAAATCTTGAATTGTCGGAAGAGCTGCCCGAATTCTAGTATCATCTGTAATACTACCATTATCAACAGGTACATTAAAGTCGGCCCGCATGAGTACCTTTTTGCCAGATAAGTCAGATTCCGATAAATTTGCTACAGTTTTTTTTGTCACAGGATTAATCTCCTAGTATTTGTCTTAATCTATACCTATCAATCTATGGTCAGATTATTGGCCCATAAATAGATTGAATTAGGTTACAACAATTAGTTCACGGTAGACATTTTATCGGAGTCCGTACCCCAAATATACTTCTATGTTTCAAACAGTTCTATTTCCTGTAAATGATAGCCGAGAAACCCGCGAAGCTGCGGAAGTGGTGGCTAACATTGTCCAAAAATATAACTCTCGCCTGGTACTATTGGCAGTGAGGGTAGGAGTTTCGGAAGGCCAGGAAACATTGACAATGAATGACCACGAAGCAATTGCCAAACTTCTGGAAGGAGCTAAGGCTATGTTTGCCCAGCAGGGTATCGAAGCGGAAATTCTCGAAAGAGAGGGTAAACCAGCTTTTGTTACCTGTGATGTGGCTGATGAGATTGAAGCTAATCTGATTATTATTGGCTCCCGAGGTATGGGTTTGACTGAGGAAGGCGTTAGTGATAGTGTTAGTAATCAGATTGTTAATCTGTCTCCTTGTCCTGTTTTGGTAGTTCCTTAAGGAGTTAAAAGTCAGGAGTCAGGAGTTAAATTCTTGCTGTGAGAATGTCTTAACTATCCTGGCGACTGCTATATTGATAACCTAAAAGTATCTCTGACAATGGGAGCTACTTGCCTATTTTGGTCACTAACAATCTTAGACTTTTGACTTTAACTTTACCTACTTTACTAACTATCTTGACTTTTGAATTTTGAATTTTGAATTTTGACGTTGGTAACTAACTATCTTAGACTTTTGACTTTAACTTTACCTACTTTTACTAACTATCTTGACTTTTGAATTTTAAATTTTGAATTTTGACATTGGTAACTAACTATCTTGGACTTTTGACTTTAACTTTACCGAAAAATTTTGGTTTATAGCCTCCCCTTGGATAGGGGATAATAAATAAAAATTTTCATAATTAGTCAATCCTATCTGTTTTCCAGGAGAGGTAATTATTAATTATTCATTATTAATTATTAATTGTTTTTACTAACTATCTTGACTTTTGAATTTTGACGTTGGTAACTAACTATCTTAGACTTTTGACTTTAACTTTACCTACTTTACTAACTATCTTGAATTTTGAATTTTGACATTGATAACTAACTATCTTAGACTTTTGACTTTAACTTTACCGAAAAATTTTGGTTTATAGCCTCCCCTTGGATAGGGGATAATAAATAAAAATTTTCATGATTAGTCAATCCTATCCGTTTTCAAGGAGAGGTAATTATTAATTATTAATTATTAATTATTAATTATTAATTGTTTTTACTAACTATCTTAACTTTTGACTTTTAAATTTTGATTTTTGACTTAAAACAATGGCTATTCAATGGTATCCTGGCCATATTGCTAAAGCTGAACGCAATCTTAAGGAACAACTGAAACGGGTTGATGTGGTTCTGGAGGTTCGAGATGCCCGTATTCCACTAACTACTAACCATCCCCAGGTATCTGAGTGGGTGGGTAGTAAACCACGAGTTTTGGTATTAAATCGGATGGATATGATTCCTGTGGAAGTTATGAAAAGATGGCAGGAATGGTTTGAAGGTGAGGGACAAGTGCCTTATTTTACTAATGCTCAGTTGGGGGATGGAGTGAAGAATTTGGCCAAAGCAGCGCGGGAAGCTGGTAATGCTGTTAACCAGAGACGGCGCGATCGCGGGATGTTACCTCGTCCTGTGCGTGCTGTGGTTATTGGTTTTCCTAATGTGGGAAAGTCTGCTCTGATTAATAGGTTGTTGAAGAGGAAGGTTGTTGAGAGTGCTAGACGTGCTGGTGTTACTAAACAATTAAGATGGGTACGTATTTCTGATGAGATTGAATTGTTAGATGCTCCTGGTGTAATTCCTAGTAGGATTAAAAATGAAGAGGATGCAATTAAGTTGGCTATTTGTGAGGATATTGGGGATGCTGCTTATGATAATCAATTAATAGCTGCTAGTTTGATTGATTTATTAATGTCTCTAGAGATTAATAGTAATGGTTTTGTTTCTGCCTCTTGTTTAGAATCTCGTTATGGGTTAAAAGCGGATAATTATACAGGTGAAAGTTATTTACATGAGGTAGCAGATCGGATTTATCAAGGAGATATTGAGCGTACTTCTAGACGTATTTTGGATGATTTTCGCAAGGGTTTATTAGGGCAAATATCTTTGGAGTTACCACCAATTCACTGAATTTAGAATTTAGAATTTAGAATTTAGAATTCAGAGTGCTAGATTTTATAGGCTAAAAACTTTGACAAAACAACTGTTTAGGGCGATCGCCTCTTAACAAGAAAGTTTAGTTGAATAAAAAATCATGCGTATAGGCGAGCAACTCCAGTTAAGTTTTATAATATCAGAAATTTTGTAGGGATGCAACCGAAAATCCTTTGAGGCGCCGTTTTTTTTAGGAGCTTCAGAAAATGAAAATGTTTGTGGTTTTCTCATACTTGGTGCAAGCTATGGATGGAAATATTTAATCAGGGGAACATAAACAGATAGTTTATAGGAAGCTCTCAAAGATGAAAATATTTCTGGCATTGTTTCTGAGGCAGAATTCCTGAATAGGACGATCGCCTCTTAACAAGAAAATTTAGTTGAATAAAAAATCATGCGTACGGACGAGCGACCCCAGTTAAATTTTATGATATCAGAAATTTTGTGAGGATGCAACCGAAAACCCTTTGACCTGCCGATTTTTTTGGGAGCTTCAGAGAATGAAAATGTTTGTGGTTTTCTCACTAAGGAGCGATGGATGGAAAGATTTAATCAGGGGAACACAAGCATATAGTTTATAGGAAGCTCTCAAAGATGAAAATATTTCTGGCATTGTTTCTGAGGCAGAATTTATGAATAGGACGATCACCTCTTAACAAGAAAGTTTAGTTGAATAAAAAATCATGTGTAAGGACGAGCGACCCCAGTTAAATTTTATGATATCAGAAATTTTGTGAGGATGCAACCGAAAATCCTTTGAGGCGCCGATTTTTTGGGGAGCTTCATACAATGAAAATGTTTGTAGTTTTCCACTGAAGATGAGATTTTTTCTAAATTTGAGCGATCGCTTCTATCTCTTGAAGAGGATGCAAAGGTCAAACTTTCCTATCCCTGATTTTTTCTGGTGCTTGAGAGAATGAGATTTTTCTATTTGAGCGATCGCTTCTATCTCTTCAATGAGGATGTAAGACTAAAATCTTTCTGCCGTCCATTTTTTCTGGTGCTTGAGAGAATGAGATTTTTCTATTTGAGCGATCGCTTCCATATCTGTCTTAGTTGAATAAAAATTCATGCTTAAGGACGAATTAACCCCATAATACTTACAGAATATCATAATTTTTGGGAGGATACAAGAGTTAAACCTTCCTGCCGTCAATTTTTTTGGTGCTTCACAGAATGAATATTTGTAGCGGAAATTGAATCTAAACCACTATTTTTCCAAGACACATCTATTTCTAAAAGTAGGATGCTTATCCTATAAACTACTCGACTAAAGGTTTGCTGGACTTGATAAAATTGCCAATAAGATGAAAAGAGCGCCTCCGGAACGACTCTAAGTTGTGATGGAGAAAAAATTAACACAGAAGGATAAATTATGAGCGATTCAATTATCAAATTAGTCAATGACCTACCCACTGGTGGTATTACAGTCTCAGCATTACGCGCCTTAGATTTCGTAGTTCCCGGAGAATGGAATAATTTAGTAGGTTTTGAAAATACCGTTCGTCAAGTCACTGGTGAAGAAGACTCAGAAAGAATTCAAAAAATTAGCGAACGTGCTTTGTGGATATATAACGACGAATCTCAAGGTTATCAAGACGCTATCTGGACTTACCAAAGTCTAGATAAAGCTGATGCTGCTTTAGGTGCAGCAGCAATGGCAAATAAAATTGGCGAAAAAATCTCTTTCCTGGGTTTCCTGAATAAGTTAACTCCATCAGCAGATACAACTCAAGCGGTAGATTTATCCATCAAAATAGTAGCGGAGTTGGTGGCTTTCTGCAAATTGAATGGAATGCCAACTATGGATAGTTTAGGAGATTTTTCCGCAGCATTGGCAGAAGAATATAGTGGTCCTTCTTTGATGCGAATGGTTGCTTTGGTTTGTTTCGATGGGTTGATTCCTCTAGGACCTGATTTTGTGGATCGGGTGGGAGATATTATTGGGGGTATGAGTTCTGCTGGTTTGCAACAAAATCCTTTATTTAAGAGGGTAAATAATTTGATTCCTGGTGATGGTACTCAGGGTAAACTTGATTTTATTGGTAATAGTTTTGATGCGGTTAGTGGTTGGATGAGTAATTTAGTTTCGTCCCGAGGATTAGATCCTCAAATGATTATTAATAGTTTGCAAAATTTTGTAGATATTGCTGATGATAAGTTGGATTATTTGGCGGCATTTATTGATTTGACGACTAATTATTTTGAGCATACTGGTACTCAAACTGTAGCTCGTCGTTTGATTTTACAAGCGGCAGATGAAGTTTAAAAAAAGTCTTTAATAAATGTAGGTTGGGTTGAGGAAACGAAACCCAACATTACTGAATAATTAATAATTAATAATTTAATAGTTCAGTTTTAAAGCATCCCCTTTGCTCCCCATCTCCCTAATGCACAGTTAAAACTCTGCAAAGTGCTTTTTCTGTATAATTAGGGTTTGCTGATTAAATTTTAAAGCATTGACTTTCTAATGGTTTTAGCCGTTTTAAGTCTTGAAAAAGTACAAGGTTTTTGCTCCTTAAAGCTCAAAAAGTTAGGATGAAAGGGTTGACAAGAGCCGAAAAATCAAGGGATAATTCTTTCTTCTGCCTCCTCTAAATTCCTTACTCCTCCTGTCTCCTGTCTCCTGTCTCCTGTCTCCTGTCTCCTTACCCTCACCCATAAGACTTTTTCAGCAAACCCTAATTATTGTTCTGGCAAGGTTTGACAATTTTTTTGCACAGTTTTAGTTGTGTCAGTCTACTTACGATGTATTTTAGTTGAATAAAAAGTCATGCACAGGGGCGAACGATCCCCACTGATTAAATTGTACCATGATTTTTTTGCTGATGCAAGAGGTAAATCCTTTCGCCGCCGACTTTTTTTGGTAGCTCCACAAAATGCAGATTCTCTCCTATGACTTTTTCTTCTGGGTGCTTCAGGAAATGTTTTTTCTGGGAATTTCAGCGATCGCTTCTCTATTTCTCCTACCACTGACTTTTTCTTCTGGGTCTGGGTGCTTAAGGAAATGATTTTTTCTCGGAATTTCAGCGATCGTGAAGCGGAAGGTTACTCTATCGCTTTTATTCGGTAACACAATCATCGGTACATCTGTGGCAAAACCCTTGTTTGACTATGTTTTTAGTTGAATAAAAAGTCAGGCATAGGTACGAGCAACCCCCATTAATTAAATCGTACCATGAATTTTTTGCCGATGCAAGGGGAAAATCCTTTCGACGCCGATTTTTTTTGGTAGCTCCATAGAATGAGACCTCTCCGCCAACCCCTCTCCTCGTAAGAGAGGGGAGAAATTCTTGCTCCCCCAACGCTAGCAGGGAAGGGGGTTGGGGGGTTAGGTCAATTTCAGTTATCAGTTATCAGTTATCAGTTATCAGTGCTTCGCGGGAGGGAAAGGAAAAAGAAAAAGAGGGAAAAGGGGAAAAGGGAAAGAGAGAAAAGGGTTAAAAAGTTCTCCCGCCAACACACACAATACGAAAACCAATATAGGTGCCGTTGTAGCCGCGCCTATCGAGGTTGTCGCGATACGCGGAACGGCATAGATAAGGATTGATGGCCCAGGAACCGCCACGCAGCGGTGAACGACTATTATTTCCCCCAGTCTCCCAAGCACTACCATCGGTAGGCGCTCCATTATAGTTACTGTGCCAAACATCCTGGCACCATTCCAGAACATTACCGTGCATATCGTACAAACCAAAAGCATTAGGTGGAAAAATTCCCACATCTGTTGTTTCTTCACGATATATTCCTTTCGGTGCATTAGCATAAGTAGAGTTGCCATCAAAGTTAACTAACTCAGACGTTATAGTTTCCCCAAAATAAAATGGTGTTGTTGTTCCTGCTCGACAAGCATATTCCCACTGACTCTCACTTGGTAAACTATATTTTTTACCTGTTATTCGTGAGAGTTTCTGACAAAATTCTGTCGCCTCGTTCCAACTTACTTCTTCTACAGAGCGGTTTGCACCTTTAAACCAAGAAGGATTATTTCCCATAACTGTTTGCCACTGTGCTTGAGTGACTGGATACTTTCCCATGAAAAATTCTGGCACGTCTACATTATGTTGCGGACTTTCATTATCATTTCTCCCTACTTCTATCTCTGGAGACCCCATGAGAAATCTACCTGCGGGAATTTTTACCATTTCTAGGGATACCCCATTATCGAAGTTTTCTATCATCACCTCTGCTTGACCTGGAGAGCGATTAATTATTTCTCCTTTGGCATTGACTGTGACTGTCTCAAATTTCTGAGTCAAATTTGACGAGTGTGCCCAGTTTGCTTTTGGTTGTGACGAGTCTGACAAGTTTACTTCTGGTTGCAAAAATCTACTATCCCACCAATCTTTACTTAACAATGCTCCGACAAACCCACTTGCTGCTAAACCTCCTAATATCAAGATTTTTCTTCTGCTTTTATTGGGTTGGGGTGGGGATGGAATTGTTCTTTTTGGTGTGGGTTTAGTTTTATGTTGGTTGACTATTGGTGTGGGTTTAGGTTTAGGTTGGTTAACTATTGGTGGAATTTCTGTAGTTGAGATGGGTGTGGGTATAGTTTTATGTTGGTTAACTATTGGTGTGGGTATAGGTTTAGATTGGTTGACTATTTCCCTCAAAGCATCTAATGCTTCTGTGGCATTTTGATAACGCTCTCGAAAATACTCCCGCACCATCTTATCTAATATATTTGCTAGGCGATCGCTCACTTGTGCTTCATTTCGCCAGATAATATTTTCTGTATCTGGATCTGTAGGCAAATTTCCTAAGTTTTGACCAGTCAGTGCTTTTATTCCTACCATTCCCACTGCATAAATATCGCTACTCAGTTTTGGTTTGCCATTACTTTGTTCGCTTGGCATATATCCTGGTGTTCCGACTCCAATAGTTAAGGTAGTTAACCCTTGTGGGTTGGTGGTTAAGACACTTATTTCTTTTACTGCACCGAAGTCTATTAATACTATTTTGTTGTCTGACTTACGACGCATCAAATTTTGTGGCTTAATATCTCGATGAATAATATTATTTTGATGAGCTGTTTCTAATGCTGATAATATTCCTTTGAGTAAGGCAATGGTATAAGACTCGCTTAATTTTTTTCCTGGAGTTAGTTCTTTGCTTATATCTTGCCCTTCTATATATTCTTGTACTAGGTAAAATTCTGTTCCTTCCTGGAAGTGAGCAAATAATTTTGGTATTTGGTCTGAGTCACTGCCTAATTTGTATAAAGTCTTTGCTTCTCTATCAAACAACCTTTGAGCAATAGGCAAAACTCCTGGGTCTGAGGTTTTAGGTGATAGATGTTTAACGACGCATTTTGGTCTTGGATTTCCTGGTAAATCTGGTAAGTCTAAATCTTCAGCTAAGTAGGTATCTCCGAAACCTCCGCTTCCGAGCAACTGAATAATTTTGTAGTGATTTCTCAGGATTTTTCCTGGCTGCATAATTTTCAGTTATTAGTTATCAGTTATCAGACTTTTTGGGGTATTGCTTAATCTCAGTAGCCAAGAAAGGTTTTTTTGGCCGAATTTATTTGAGTATATCTGAGCGCACCTTTCCCATTATGCTTATAATACCATGTCAATTTTTTTTCTCAATCCCCTTTTCATAGATGTTTTTCGGGCTAGAGCAAAACTACAAACAAAAACTTTCAACATGGTATTTAAACCATTCGTTCTAACTCCTAACTCCTGACTCCTGACTCCTAATAAAATGCAAATATAAAAGATACTAACGGGTCATCATTAAATTCTGAATCTGCAAATCCAACAAAACTTAAACTATTCATCTTTAAACTAACAGGACATTCAACTTCATAAAAAGTAGGAGCTAAAAATTCACAAATATGACTTGCTGATGAATCTAGCTCACCAGAAGATTGAATAAAATTTTCTGCTGACCAAGTATGTAAACATTTACCACTAGAAACATCCCATAACTTAATAGTTTCATCTTCGCTTTTAGTAATAATAGTTTGACTGTTTTGGCTCCAAATTAAAGCATAAATTCGAGCTATATGTTCATTAAAAATTTGTATACATTTACCCGTATTAATATCCCATAATCTTACTGTTAAATCGTCACTTCCAGTTGCTAAAAGATTTCCATCTGGACTCCAAACAATAGAATGTATTTCTTGAGTATGACCTTTAAAAACTATGTGTGGTTGAGAATTCACCATTGGCAATAGACGAATATCTCCGCAAGGATTGGCGATCGCTAAATATTCTTTATTAGGACTAGAAGCTATGACGGAAATATTGTCTAATGTTGGTACTTCCATTTTCTCTAACAACATCCGAGATTCTAAAAGATTTTCTTCTTGTTTTTGCTTTGGCAATTCTTGATAATTCTGGTCAGATAAATCTACAAAATTAGTAGGGCAAATACAGGAGTTATTATCTATCAATTGTGATTCATTATTTTCATGGCATTTATGTCGATTAGTTTGACTAGCAGGGCAAATTTTCCCAGGAACTATTGCACAAAATTCAGAGTTTTTGTGGTTAATTTGATTTAATACTTCAATAGCTTTTTGAGAATAGTTATGAGCAGATTGACGACATTCTATTTTGTGAGAATAAAGATCGCCCACCATTAAGTCAATCTCTAATTTCATACACAAATTAATCAGATTTTCTAAAGCATAACTACATAAGGCAGTTTCGTCAGCTTGTAATTTATTTAAAATTAATAATAATTGTTGTTCTAGAGCTTGAGTAGAACCAAATATTTTACTAAGTTGTCTAGCAATAGGTTCAATAATTAGCTGATTTTGTCGTTCTTTAATAGAGCGTTTGCCAGTGGTTATAATTAAGGAATGACTAAGAAATAAATTGAAGTTAGTAGTAGTTAATTCAGTAACAATTTCTTGAATTAAATAGTTAAGAATGTACTCCATTATTAGAGGTTCAACTGCGTACATACTTAATTTTTTCTTGACTAGAGAACGCCAGATGAGAGCTTCTAAACTTTCCAGAAGATTAACTTTAGAAACTGCTGGCATAATATCAGTTTCTAATTTTTTTACATTAGTCCAGTCTTGGTTAACCGCTAACCAAACCACGATCTTTTTTTCTAATTCTGAGAGACGATGAAAGTGTTGGTCAAGGAGTCGGCGAATTCCATTGAAGGTGGTAGTATTATGTTGGAGAAATTCTGTTAAGTCTCCATCGAATAAGTCTTTGATGGAAGTGATGACTATTTTTAATGCTAGAGGGTTATAGTTATAATATTCGCTGAGTTGTTGTTTTTGTGTTTCTGAACCTGATATTTCTTTTGTTTGTAATAAAGCTTTTGCTATTTCTTCGGAACCAAATAGTTGTAGCGATCGCACTGCTGTATCTATACTTTCAAATGCTGCTACTTCTGGGGGTTTTTCTCGACTGGTAAGAATGAGACAACTAGAGTGGGATGTTTCGCTAATTAACTGAAATAGTTGACTATAATTTTCGTAACCAGAGCGATAATGACCTGTACATCCAGGTTTTAAAATTGTTTCGACACTATCTAAAATTATTAGGCAGCGTGATTTCCGTAAGTATTCAATAAGTTTGCTTAGTTCTCCTTGGGTACATTCTTGGTGAGAGAAAAATGAGATAAGTTCCTTGAGAGTTGTTTCTAGTGGAGGTGAGTGACGGAGCGATCGCCAAATTATATAGTCAAATTTATTTTGTAGTTGTTGGGCGACTTTTGCTGCTAATGCTGTTTTACCAATGCCACCCATACCAAGTAGGGCTATTAAGCGACAATTATCTGCGATAATATATTGGTGGAGTTGGTTTAGTTCTTGAGAGCGTCCGTAAAAAACTGAAACATCTATGGCTTCTCCCCAATCAATTTTTGGTTTAGATAGTGTTTTTTTTGTTTCTGTGGAAGGTTGGAATATATGTTGTTGAATATTTGGCTCGGTTTTGGCAAGACATAATTTCTGAGTGTCAAATTTTTGTCTCAGCAAAGCGCGAAAGTTTTTCTTGGTTACTTTTTCGTCTAAGACACGAGAAAGATTTTGCCATAAGTTGGCAGCTACTCCTTTGATGTAGTCTGGATCGTAACCTGCTTCTTCGGCAATTTCAGAATATGCTTTACCTTCCCATGCTTGAGAAAATACCTTTCTTTTTACAGCGTTTAAGGAGCCTGGAGGTAGAACTGTCTCCAGAACTTCCAATGCTTCTTCGACTTTCATTTTTACTTGATTTTTTGAAATATTTTGAATTTTATCTCAATTGATGTAATGTTACTGTTACTTCGGCGACAACCTAAAACTTAATCTACTAATATATCAGGACTTACGCAAATTTTTAGACAACACGCTATTCCTAGGAGGGTTAATGACCATCAACCCCTACATCTGGTGTATGTTTTCATATTTTGCGTAAGTCCTGTATATAATATATATTTTTAGTTGAATAAAAAGTCATGTGTGGGTACGAGCAACCCCCACAGGTTAAATTTTACCATGAATTTTTTCCCGATTTTTTTTGGTAGCTCCACAAAATGCAGATTCTCGGCTCTGACTTTTTCTTTGGAGTGCTTCACAAAATGTTTTGGCTTCGGAATTTGAGCGTTCGCGAAGCGGAACGGAGTTCTATCACTTCTCTATTTCTCCTACCACTCACTTTTTCTTTGGAGTGCTTCACAAAATGTTTTGGCTTCGGAATTTGAGCGTTCGCCACAGCGGAAGGTCGCCCTATAGCTTTTTAATGGTCATATAATCATCCGTGTATCCGTGGCCAAATCCGTGTCTAGCGATTTTTGGAAGTTGAATAAAAAGTCATGCGTAGGTGCGAACGAACCCCACAGATTAAATCGTACCATGAATTTTTTCCCGATGCAAGGGGTAAATCTTTTTCGCGCGGATTTTTTTGTAGCTCCACAAAATGCAGATTTTCGGCTCTGATTTTTTCTTTGGAGTGCTTCATAAAATGCTTTTTTCTCGGAATTGGAGCGTTCGCGAAGCGGAACGGAGTTCTATCGCTTCTCTATTTCTCCTGCCACTCACTTTTTCTTTCGGAGGTGCTTCATAAAATGCTTTTTTCTCGGAATTGGAGCGTTCGCGAAGCGGAACGGAGTTCTATCGCTTCTCTATTTCTCCTACCACTGACTTTTTCTTTCGAGGGTGCTTCACAAAATGCTTTTTTCTCGGAATTGGAGCGTTCGCGAAGCGGAACGGAGTTCTATCGCTTCTCTATTTCTCCTACCACTGACTTTTTCTTTTGAGGGTGCTTCACAAAATGTTTTGTTTCTCTGAATTTGAGCGATCACCACAGCGGAAGGTCGGCCTATAGCTTTTTAATGGTCATATAATCATCCGTGTATCCGTGGCCAAATCCGTGTCTAGCGATTTTTGCAGTTGAATAAATAGTCATGCGTATGTACGAACGACCCCCACAGGTTAAATTTTACCATGAATTTTTTGCGGATGGAAGGGGGTAAATATTTGCCAATTTTTTTGGTAGCTCCACAAAATGCAGATTCTCTCATCGATTCATCTGTCGCAAAACTTGACTATTCATCTCCTCTGGCGGGGTGCTTCAGGAAATGTATTGACTATTGCTCTATACGCAATAGAAGAAAAATTCCACTATTCATCTCCTCTGGCGGGTGCTTCAGGCAATGTATTGACTATTGCTCTATACGCAATAGAAGAAAAATTCCACTATTCATCTCCTCTGGCGGGGTGCTTCAGGAAATGTATTGACTATTGCTCTATGCGCAAAACTGATAACTGATAACTGGTTTGGCGATGTTTTGGGGTTGAATAAAAAGTCATGTGTAGGTGCGAACGACCCCCATTGATTAAATCGTACCATGAATTTTTTGCCGATGCAAGAGGTAAATCTTTTCCGCGCCGATTTTTTTTGGTAGCTCCACAAAATGCAGATTCTCTCCTATGACTTTTTCTTCGGGATGCTTCAGTATCAGTAAATGATTTTTTTCTCGGAATTTGAGCGATAAACGGATAACGGATAACGGATAACGGATAACGGATAACTGAAAAAACTTCTCCCACTCTGAAAAAAAATTTTCCCCGCTCCGCAGGAGGGAAGAGAGAAAAGAAAAAGAGGGAAAAGGGGAAAAGAGGAAAAGAATAAAGGGGAAGAATCCTAGGAACGAGAGACAGACGAGACGATACGAAAACCAACATAGACGTAGAGGAAGTCCGCATCGTTATAGTTGCGCCAGGCACACCGGCAATCCCCAGAATTGTCGTACCAGCTACCGCCACGGAGCACTCTTCTATCACTATCACCTCCAGTTTCCCAAGCACTTCCATTGGTAGGCGCTCCATTATAATTATCATGGCAAACATCCTGACACCATTCCCAGACATTGCCGTGCATATCGTACAAACCAAAAGCATTGGGTGGAAAAATTCCCACATCTGTTGTTTTTCGTCGATATTTTCCTTCCGGTTCATCAGCATAAGTAGAACGACCATCATAGTTAGCTAATTCAGACGTTATAGTTTCGCCAAAATAAAATGGCGTTGAAGTTCTAGCTCGACAAGCATATTCTCACTGACTCTCATTGGGTAAACAATATAGATTACCCGTTATTTCTGATAGTTCCTGACAAAATTCTGTCGCTTTTATCCAACTTACTCTTTCTATAGGACGACTTGCATCTTTAAACCTAGAAGGATTATTTCCCATAACCGCTTCTCACTGCGCTCTAGTGACTGGATACTTTCCCATGAAAAATTCTGGTACATCTACATAATGTTGCGGGCTTTCATAATGTCTATCTCTTCTTCCTGCTTCCCTCTTTGGAGACCCCATGAGAAATCTACCTCCAGGAATTTTTACCATTTCTAGGAAGACTCCATGACCGAGGTTTTCTCTCATTACTTCTGCTTGACCTTTACGGCGACTTATTATTTTTCCTTTCCTGTTAACTGTAACAGTAGTAAATGTCTGAATGGAAAATTTGGGTTGTGGTGTTCTTCTCCTCATCATGTTAGTTAACATTGCGGCAACAAACCCACCTACTGCCAAACCTCCTAATGTCAATCGTGGAGAGGGAGGTTCTGAAGTTGGTTGGGAAGTAGAAATATTTTCTGGAGGTGTTCTACTCCAGAAATATTTAGTTAATATTGCTGCGACAAAACCACTTCCTGCTAAACCTCCTAATATTAATATTTGTCTTCTGCTTTTATTAGGTTGGGGTTGGGGTTTTGCTACTACCGTTTTGGTTTGACTAACTTTTGGTACTGGTTTTGGTTGTGGTGTGGGTGGTGAAGTTGTGAAACCTAATGCTTCTAAGACTGCCGTAGCATTTTCATAACGCATTGGACAATATTCATGTACCATCCTATCTAATATATTTGCCAGACGGTTACTTACTTGTGCTTCATTTCGCCAGATAACATTTCCTGTCTTGGAGTCTTTTTGTAAGTTGTGGGGATCTTTTCCTGTGAGTGCTTTTATTCCTACCATTCCCACTGCATAGATATCACTACTCAGTTTTGGTTGACCGTTACTTTGTTCGCTTGGCATATAACCAGGTGTTCCGACTGCTAGAGTAAAAGTAGTCGTCCCTTTTTGGTAAGTAGTCAATACACTTATTTCTTTAACCGCCCCGAAGTCTATCAATACTATTTTTTTATCCGACTTCTGAGGCATCAAGTTTTGTGGTTTGATGTCTCGGTGAATTATATTATTTTGATGAGCTACTGCTAATGCTTCTAAGATTCCTTTGAGTAAGGCAACAGTATAAGACTCGCTTAATTTTTTCCCCGGCCTAAGTTCCTTACTTATATCGTGCCCTTCAATATATTCTTGTACTAAGTAAAATTCTGTTCCTTCCTGGAAATGAGCAAATAATTTTGGTATTTGGTCTGAGTCTTTGCCTAATTCATATAAAGCCTCCACTTCTCTCTCAAACAGCTTTTGAGCAACAGGCAAAACTGCCGGATCTGAACTTTTAGGTGATAGATGTTTAACCACACATTTCGGATTTCTTGGTAAGTCTAAGTCTTCAGCTAAATAGGTATCTCCGAAACCTCCTGTTCCGAGAGAGTCAATAATTTTGTAACGTTGTTTCAGAACTTTTCTAGACTGCATGACTTTTTCAGTTATCAGTTCAGTTATCAGTTATCAGACTTCCTCCTACCAGGAACATAAGGTTTTTTTTGCCGAATTTATTTGAGTATATCTGAGCGCACCTTTTCCATTATGCTTATAGTACCATGTCAAATTTTTTTTTGTCAATCCCCTTCTTTTTCTTTCACTTATCAGCTTTTTCAGGTATCAGTTATTAGTTTCCATATTTACAGCAGTTTCTGTTCTTATGAGGTACACCCCGAAGCGGGCAAGATGCCGGCACTACAATATTTTTATCATTGACCCTGTACATCATTTCTCCGAAATTTGCTGTAACTTTTCACTTCTGACTTTTACCGAATTCTTAAGGTATAAAGCCTCTCCATTCATTGAGAAAAAAGCGGTTGAGGGATGCAGAGGAAACCTCGCCATATTCAATCAACCAAGAGAAGAAAAAAATTCCTTTGAGCAAAATCCTCTTCTTTATAAGAAGAGGTAATTATTAATTATTAATTGTTGAATCTACCTTTTGTTTCCCAAATTTTTCCTAGGTGTTGAGTTAGGGAAATGTGTTTTTTTGGGCCGAATTGATTTGAGTATATCTGAGCGCACCTTTCCCATTATGCTTATAGTACCATGTCAAGTTTTTTTTGTAAACTACCTTTTTTCAGTTATTAGTTATTATGTTT
>NZ_JAAHHT010000180.1 GCF_010672085.1 Okeania sp. SIO3I5 | reverse complement strand
TCGGCAGATCGTAAAGTAGTCCCAAACGCTATTAGCAATGGGATAGAGGGTGTTGTAGTTCATCCAAGATTAATTAATTTGGTCTGAACTGAATATTAGAATATTTTTCTATATATTTAGAAACTATTAGAATATTTGTATCGTTTTTAGATAATGACTTTCTCCCAATCAGGGCGTGAAAAACCCGATAACTGGGAACCATCAGGAAAACGCATTAAGCGATGCAGCGCGGTCTTGGGGGTCTCCCCCATGAGCGACTGCATCAAGACAACGAGGTTTGTATCAATCTGCTGCGGGCTATTTAATCAATGCTGATTGCAATGGTGCAGCAAACATTCTCCGAAAAGTATCTGGAAGGCTTAATCTCAACTTAAGTCAACTAACTAGAGGCGCTTTGACTACGCCCTTAAGAGTTCATTTTTGGACTTCTTAGTAAAGAATCCCCGTCGCTCGATTCGCGGGGAGAAGTCAAATTTATCCTAAACTGACTTGATCATTTTCAGTATGCAACTTTGGAGTTGAAAATGTCACGGTAACCAAGGGTATCTACGAAAGTCTGGAGGCCGTTTTTCTAGGAACGCCTTTTTACCTTCAGCTCCTTCCTCTGTCATGTAGTAAAGAAGAGTAGCATTACCAGCTAATTCTTGTAGACCAGCTTGCCCATCACAATCAGCATTAAAAGCGGCTTTTAGACAACGAATAGCGATCGGGCTTTTTTCCAAAATTTCTAATGCCCATTTTATGCCTTCTGTTTCTAACTCTTCGACTGGTACAACACAATTGACTAAACCCATTTCCAAAGCTTCTTGTGCAGTATATTGCCGACAGAGAAACCAAATTTCTCGTGCTTTTTTCTGACCAACAATCCTTGCTAAATAACTAGCTCCAAACCCACCATCAAAACTACCTACTTTGGGACCAGTTTGTCCAAAAATTGCATTGTCCGCTGCAATAGTCAGGTCACAGATAATATGTAAAACATGACCCCCACCAATAGCATATCCAGCCACTAAAGCAATAACAACTTTCGGCATGGAACGAATTAATCGTTGTAAGTCCAATACATTCAATCGTGGCACTCCAGCCTCATCGACATAACCTGCTTTACCCCGTACACTTTGATCTCCACCAGCACAGAAAGCATATTTACCATCTGTATGAGGTCCAGCACCTGTAAATAAAACTACTCCAATATTGGGGTCTTCACGAGCATCGACAAAAGCATCATAAAGTTCAAACACAGTTTTAGGACGAAAAGCATTGCGTTTGTGAGGACGATTAATTGTTATTTTGGCAATTCCGTCAGTTTTGTGGTACAGAATATCGCTATAGTCTTTAACAATTTGCCATTCTATTAGTAAAGGCTGATTAGTCATAATTTGTAAAAATGTATAATCCAAAATTATAGCTGAAGTCAGAAGGGGCGATAGGGAAGCCATTGGATTAGCCACGTACAGCAGTTAAATTGTTGTTGTGACAAAATTTGAGAGTTTGAAAATATCCTAATAATAGTAACTGTTACTGGTATTTTTCCTAGAGAGCATAAATTAGTTTAAAACGCCATATCCAATTGACCAAGAGAAATAAAATTTTTTCCTTCTTGGTCAATCCTATCCTTTTTTTGGCTTTGCTTTATAAACATCTTTCTTAACATAAAACTTGGGCATTATAGACAAGTTATGAATAAGGCTTTGAGAGGCTTTTTCTTGAGAAAAGTTTATTTGAAGGTACATTTTTTTGAGAACTGTAGACAAAATTCTTACTCCCCACATTTCCCACACTTCCTACACTGCCCATACTCCCCACACTCCTCGACCTTCCTTACCCTTCCTACAAGCTTTTCAGGAGTTCCTGATAAGGGATAGCTTTTAGGGAGAGGTAATAATTATTAATTATTAATTATTAATTATTAATTGTTAATTGTTAATTGTTAATTGCTGAATCCTACCTTTGATACCAATTTTGAATTACTGATGAAAAATTTTATAATAGTCAACCGACTATTTTTTAATCTGATGAAGTCAAGTAAGTTAATTTCAGTCTAACTAAGATTAATAATACTATTTATTTGGATGAATATTTTTTTTGTGACATCCTCTCTTGAGTTACTTATTTATTTTTTGGAGAGGTCTATTGCAAAACATTTTTTGAGTATGGGTTAAAATTTATCACATCGTTTCCATCCAGCCGTTAAAACGGGTTTGTTTCCCATTTACCGAAAAATATATGATGATTAACTACTGTAATTATGTAGTCCATAAAAAATGGATGAGTCGAGTGTTAGAGCTGGCCAAAATTGCTGGTGATGCTGGAGAAGTACCAGTAGCTGCTGTGATAGTTAATTCAGATGGTAAGTTAATTACAGAAGCTCAAAACCGACGGGAGCGAGATTTTGACCCTACTGCTCATGCAGAAATATTGGCTTTGCGACAAGCAGGACAAATTTTGCAGAATTGGCACTTAAATCAATGTATTCTCTACGTTAACCTGGAACCTTGTCCAATGTGTGCCGGGGCAATATTACAGGCTAGGATAGGTTTATTGGTTTATGGAGCGGACGATCCGAAAACTGGCACAATTAGGACTGTGGCTAATTTTCCAGATAGTGTTTTTTCTAATCATCGTTTGTCTGTATTGGGGGGAATAATGGAAACTGCTTGTCGTCAACAATTACAGTCTTGGTTTACTCAATTTAGGTAATAAGAAAGAAAATTAATTTTGCCCTTGAAAAATTCTCTAATTAGGGTTTGCTGAAAAAGTCTTATGGGTGAGGGTAAGGAGTCAGGAGACAGGAGACTCGATACTGGAGGAGTAAGGAATTTAGAGGAGGCAGAAGAAAGAATTTAATTCGTGATTTTTTGGCTCTTGTCAACCCTTTCATCCTAAAATGCATGAGCTTTAAGGAGCAAAAACCTTGTACTTTTTCAAGACTTAAAACGGCTAAAACCATGATTAAAGTCAATGCTTTAAAATTTAATCAGCAAACCCTAATTAATTAGCTATTAGTTATCAGCTAAAAATCCAAGAGTTTAAATCCTCTACTATATTTGAAAAAGCGCATTGTGCTTGTTAATGGGGAAATTAAAAGCCAAATTATATAGCTTGAGAAGCTGATTACTGAGAGCTGATAGCTGAGTGCTACTTCAACTGGTAAAAAATCATAAAAACTTGACAGTTAAATAAGTGTCATTTAAAGAGTAAGCTAATTAAGCTACAAAATTTACCTTAAAGTCAAGAAGTTAACTTAGACATTGAGGTAAAAAATTATGATGCTGCTCAAGTACATTCAATCATTTTTTAAAACAGCAAATTTTCAAGTTAACTCTACAATTTCAAGTATTTGTTCTTGGTTAGTTTCTTTATCTTATTTTCTCGGTCATTATATAGTAATGCCATTTTATTTTCGGAGAATAAATATTATTGGCAAAGAAAATATTCCGAAAACAGGAGCGGTAATTTTAGCCCCTACTCATTGTTCTCGTTGGGATGGGTTAATTATCGCTTATGCCACAGGTAGATTAGTGACAGGTAGAGACCCAAGATTTATGGTTAGTATGGATGAAGTTAAAGGTTTACAAGGTTGGTTAATTAGAGGTTTGGGTGGATTTCCTATTAACCCAAAAAATCCGGCAGTTTCTTGTTTTCGTCATGGAGTGGAACTAATGTTAAATAGAGAGATGTTAGTGATATTTCCTGAAGGTAAGATTTATCGCGATCGCCAAGTTCATCCTCTGAAAAATGGATTAGCAAGAATAGGATTTCAGGCTAAATATTATCAACCAAATCTTGATATTAAAATAGTACCTATATCTTTGAGTTACAACCCAGTTATTCCCCGTCTTGGTTGTGATGTTACAGTTAGAATTGGTGGTACTTTATCTGTGAAAGATGATATTTATGATTTGGGAAAAAAGCAGGCGCAAAAATTAACTATGGATTTAGAAGTAGCACTTAAAATTCTCTATTGAGATTCACTAAAAGAGAACGGAAAAAGGAATAAATAGACAGAAAAAATATATAAATTATCTCGAAAATATATAATTTTTCTAATACCAATTTGATAAATGTTTGCTACAAATATCTAGTTTTTTTTAAGGAGTCAGAATTTAGAAGAAATAGTTTCTTAGCCGTTCTTAGTTCATAACTTATTTAATTCCTCAAAAGAACATCTCCCGTAAAGTCTTTTTATCGCCCTTATTATTCGTAACATTCTTTTTGAAAATTGGTATAATACTAATTACTTTTAGCAATGCTATACTTAGGTGGCACTTCAATTATTAAGTAATTAATACAGTCTGAATCACCTTTTTGATAATTATTAATCACTAGCATCTTAATTATTTTTATGTTTACCGAAAAATTAAGGTTTAAAACCTCTCCTTTCAAGAATAAAAAGCGGTCGTTAACGTTTGCGATAGCATTCCGTAAGGAAAGTTTCCCGCAGGGTGGTATGGATGGGTTACCTAATCATATCCAATCTCCCCTTGAGAACAAAAAAATTCCTTTTAACCACTCCTTCTATAGTAGTCATAAATGAAAATAGAGAAGCATTCTAGACAGCGTAAAATATTGATACAGAACCTTTCTCCCAAATCATCTGGGATTGCTATATTACAGAAGAGGTAATTAATAATTATTAATTATTAATTGTTAATTATTAATTATTAAATTCTACCTACTCTCGTTGTATGCAACGTCCTTACCTTCGACCCTACTCCCTAGAGAAAGATACGGGTTGAAAAGTTTTTTGAGAAATGGTAGAAGGGATTTTTGTTTCTAGTTTCTCTATTGTTTCTTTACAGTTAAGCTGTTTTCTAAAATCCTCAATTTTCTACTTCATCTTTATCATTGCAGCAAATATGATAATCTAGAATAATTTACACAAAAAAGATTTATATAATCTCAGGTATTTTCCCTATGAAGCCAACATCAAAAGATTTAATCTCTAATTTCCAACCAAGTCAAATTGTCTGTTTGGAATATGGAAATACCTATTTATATGCAGCAGTAATTCAGATATTGACAAAACGAAAAATGTGTTGGGTTCGCCCTTTGCTATTAAAAGTATTTGCTTCAGAAAATAAATCTGAAAATCATCAAGATAATTCCGATCAATCTACTTTGTGGGATTTACGAGAAGGTGCAGATTTAGTATGGCCGATTTCTTTATTTAGGGAAGTTATTGATACAGAGTTTATGCCACTTTTTAGTGAATTAGAGTCCTTAGATATTCAGGAGAAAGACTTACAACTTTCACATCAAAAATTAAAACATTTTATTAGACAGGTTTGGCAGGCTTATCCTCATGTTTTTTCTGTAGCTGAAAGTTAATCTATGAAATAAAATTAAAGTTGAGTAAACTTTCTAACTCCTTCCTATTTTTACTTTCTTCATTCAATTAAATTAACAAGGTCTTATTTAATTTCAATAAAAATATAGACATTTACAGACAATTATCTTACTAAGTTCAGACTTAAGAATATATTCTATTTATTTTACTGCGAGAACGTCTGTACGACCTAGGGCGAGAAATAAAAAAAGAGAAACACTTTCTCAGGGGTGAGATGCTGAAACTGATTGAGAAATTTATGATTAAGCCGAACTATTCTAATTATTAATTTATTGATAAATTATGCTTTTGAGCAAATAATTTCTTGAACACAGTTAATTATAATTATATTGTTAGACAAGAATTTATCTTTAACCAGAAGTATTTAAACTCTGCCAAAACTTATCATTTAATTCAAGAAAAAGATAAACCAAACATATTTTATTCTGCCATATTATTTTCAGTTTAAAAATAGATTTTACAAGACTTATATTTTTACAAGACTTATATAGTGTTTTCGAATGATATGTAAATCTAGATTGAGGTTTTTTATAATAAAAAATTCTGCAAAAAGAGTACCCACTAATCCTTTCAGAAAGCTACTATTTTATGCTGTTTTCCCTTCTTCCTTCCATACCTATTCCCTTTTTAATAGAAATCAGTTTCCGCATTTCAAATAAAAATGCTATACAAACGCAATACAGTTTAATTAAGTTTCAGAAATTATTTTGATCTTAATGACATAATTAAATTTTTTATCTCATAGTAAGCAGCAAATATCTTAAAATTTTTGTCATTATTTTAATGTAGGGTTTGCTGAAAAAGTATGCATGGGTTTGGGTAGGAGTCAGGATAAATGGGAATTTAGAGGAGGTTAGGAGTAAGAATTGTTCCTCAATTTTTCTGTCTAAGTCTCTGCCCAAAATACTAAATTCTTGAACTAAAAAGACCTAAAAGCTTGGATTTTTTCAAGACCTAAAAAGGCTAATTTTTTTACCTGAAAAGGATTTGATATTTAATCAGCAAACCCTAATATAAATATCTACCCATAAACTTGCTTAGTATAACTCTAAGTTAAATTTCCCTTGTAATTCACAGAGTTTTTGACAGAATAAAAAATTAAAGTCTATTTTGATAACTTATTTGTCAACTAATCTAATATGCTAAACCATTCTCTAGAGCTAGATCAAATATTGCATCAGATGGTATAGTTAAAATATAATATTGAAAATCATAGTTTCTTGAAAATTATATTTTCATAATTCTATAAAAATAAAATGCTTAGTAAAGATAAACAACAAACAAAACGCAATTGGAAAAAAATTGCCAAACAATTTGAAGCAGTTGTGGGAAAAAAAGGCGTAGTTCAACGTAAAGAAGAATTATTAGTCTATGAATGTGACGGTCTAGCTAGTTATCGTCAAAGACCTGCATTAGTAGTATTACCCCGCACCACCGAACAAGTCTCAGAAGCAGTAAAAATATGTCATAACCTTAATATTCCTTGGCTTCCTAGAGGTGCAGGAACAGGTCTTTCTGGAGGTGCATTACCAATAGAAGACTGCGTTTTAATCGTCACTTCATTAATGCGAAAAATCCTGAAAATAGACTTAGAAAATCAACAAGTTATTGTACAACCAGGCATTATTAATAACTGGGTGACACAAGCAGTTAGTGGAGCTGGTTTCTATTACGCTCCCGACCCTTCCAGTCAAATTATTTGTTCTATTGGTGGGAATATTGCTGAAAATTCTGGAGGCGTTCATTGTCTCAAATATGGTGTCACAACTAACCATGTTTTAGGATTAAAAATAGTTACACCTGAAGGTTCAATAGTTGAAATTGGCGGACAAATTTCAGAGATGCCTGGTTATGATTTAACAGGTTTATTTGTAGGTTCCGAAGGTACTTTGGGAATAGCGACTGAAATTACTCTTAGAATTCTTAAATCTCCCGAATCAGTCTGCGTACTTTTAGCAGGATTTCCTAGTATTGAAACTACTGGGCAAACTGTGTCAGATATTATCAGCGCTGGGATAATTCCTGGGGGAATGGAAATTATGGATAATTTTAGTATTAATGCTGTAGAAGATGTAGTTAAAACTGGTTTATATCCTCGGAATGCAGCAGCTATTTTGTTGGTTGAATTGGATGGTTCACAGTTAGAGGTTGATGTAAATAAACAACGAGTTAAAGAAATATGTGAACAAAATGAAGCTATAGAAATTACGATTGCTAATGAACCAGAAAAGCGGATGAAATTATGGAAAGGGCGAAAGGCTACTTTTGCTGCTGCTGGTAATATTAGTAAAAATTATTTTGTGCAGGATGGGGTAATACCTCGGACAAAAATGGCTTATGTTTTGGGTGAAATTGAAGCAATAAGTCAGAAATATGGTTATCGTATTGCGAATGTATTTCATGCAGGGGATGGAAATCTTCATCCTTTAGTTTTATATGATGATTCTGTTGAGGGAGATTTGGAAAGAGTGGAAGAAATAGGTGGAGAAATTCTCAAATTATGTGTAGAGGTTGGTGGTAGTTTGTCTGGAGAACATGGTATTGGTTCCGATAAAAAATGTTATATGCCTTTGATGTTTAATGAAACAGATTTGGAGACAATGCAATGGGTAAGAAGTGTGTTTAATCCCAAGGGTTTAGCTAATCCTGAAAAAATATTTCCTATGCCTCGAACTTGTGGAGAATCTGCTAATGTTCAGAAAGTTAAGCAGTTTGAAGGAGCGGAAGTTTTTTAAACTTTAGTTTGCCTTAATTCTAAATATTATCTAGTTACTAAGTCAGAAAAACTATAGATATATATTTAGAATATTTAGAGGCTGTAAAGCGTTATTTTCAGTGAGCAAAAATTAGCTTTACTTTCAGACGGGGAAGTAGTTTCTGACAATCAATTTTCGGCATTCCATTATCAAGGGATGATTTTGATACGTGCCCAAAAATTTAGCCTTATCGATCAAAAGTATTAGCTTATGGTAATTTAATTATCATCTTAATTATTTCTTTTGTAGGGTAGTAATTAAGTTGAGCTGCACACTTGTCTAATTTAACGATAATTTATTTAACTAAGACGTTGGGGTTTTTAGATTTTAGATAAATAAATAAGGTGGCGCTTGCCTGACTGTGTCTAGATGGATAATTGATTTAACTAAGACGTTGGGGTTTTGAGATTTTAGATAAATAGAGGGGTGGCGCTCGCCTCACTCTATCTAGATTGAAAATTTATTTAACTAAGACGTTGGGGTTTTTAGATTTTAGATAAATAAATAAGGTGGCGCTCGCCTGACTGTGTCTAGATGGATAATTGATTTAACTAAGACGTTGGGGTTTTGAGATTTTAGATAAATAAATAAGGTGGCGCTCGCCTGACTGTGTCTAGATGGATAATTGATTTAACTAAGACGTTGGGGTTTTGAGATTTTAGATAAATAAATAAGGTGGCGCTTGCCTGACTGTGTCTAGATGGATAATTGATTTAACTAAGACGTTGGGGTTTTGAGATTTTAGATAAATAAATAAGGTGGCGCTTGCCTGATTGTGTCTAGATGGATAATTGATTTAACTAAGACGTTGGGGTTTTTAGATAAATAAATAAGGTGGCACTCGCCTGACTGTGTCTAGATGGATAATTGATTTAACTAAGACGTTGGGGTTTTTAGATAAATAAATAAGGTGGCACTCGCCTGACTGTGTCTAGATGGATAATTGATTTAACTAAGACGTTGGGGTTTTGAGATTAGTGGGGAGATATTCGAGGTACTAATTTTCGAGGGGATAAAACTACAACGTCTGAGTTATAAGATAGATTTTAGATAAACTATGGGGTGAAGCGATCGCTTCAATTAAATAGATAATAAATAGATAAGTAATAAAACTACAACGTCTGAGTTATAAGATAGATTTTAGATAAACTATGGGATGAGGCGATGGCTTCAATTAATATATATAAATAAGGGATCAAACTGCAACGTCTGAACTTAATGCTTTATGACGTAAGTTATTAATTAAGTTAATTTTCTCCTTTTCAGGGTATAAAAAAAGAAAAGCTAAATTTTCTTACTTCCCTTTTTCTTTCCTCCCTATTTAGGAGGTTGACCAAGGGTAGTGATAGTCCGTGGGTTTAATCTTTCCAGCAAAGCATTCTCAAGGAAAGCTCCTCTTTTTGAGCAGCATTCTACAGAAAAAGAGGCTAACTGATAATTAATAACTGAAAACTGATAACCGAAATGACCGATCCAACAGATTCCCTCGCCCTACTCAGCCCCTTCAATATAGGAGATTTAACTCTGAAAAACCGAGTCATCATGGCTCCCTTAACTCGGTCTCGTGCTGGAGTCGAAAGAATGCCTAACGAAATAATGGCAGAATATTACGCTCAACGAGCAGGTGCAGGTCTAATTATTTCTGAAGCTACTGTCATTTCCAAACAAGGTATTGGTTGGCTTAATACCCCCGGTATCTACTCAGACGAACAGACGAAAGCTTGGCAGCAGGTTGTAGAGGCAGTTCATGCTAATGGAACTCATATCTTTCTGCAACTTTGGCACTGTGTACGAGCTTCCCATACTAGCTTTCAGGAAAATGGTCAACTCCCCGTATCTGCTTCTACGGTTATCTTAAATGAAGAATATATTCATAGTTACTAAATCTATAGAAAAATATTCCTAGACAAGTGTTTTAATTAAGTGTTACCTTAACGGGGTGAACTACAACACCCTCTATCCCATTGCTAAAAGCGTTTGGGACTACTTTTCTGATCGGTATTTAAACGAACATTGACATGACTCATTGTATTTGACACCAGATGATTTTTTTTAATAATAGTACGTTCTACTAACTGTATTATCCCTCCTGTCAACATTTAACGAGCTGTTCTGCAATCCTTTCTCAGTCTAAGATATTTTTAGTTTTTTTCCTATGTTTTTCTACAAAATTAATAAAACTTTACAATACCCCCATTGGCAAACAACCCTACGAAACACCCCGCGCTCTAGAAACAGAAGAAATTCCAGCAGTTGTAGAAGATTATCGTCAAGCTGCCGTTAGGGCAAAAGCTGCTGGTTTTGATGGAGTAGAAATTCATGGTGGTAATGGTTATTTAATTGACCAGTTTTTACAATCAAAGACTAATCGTCGGAGCGATCGCTACGGAGGTAGTCTGGAAAACAGATTTCAATTTCTTAAAGAAATTGTTGAATCTATTTTAACTGTATGGCCGTCTCATCGAGTGGGAGTGAAAATTTCACCTAATGGTGCTTTTAATGATATGGGTTCCCCAGATTTTCGCGAAAATTTTCTTTACGTTGCCAAACAGTTAAATAATTACGGACTAGCTTATCTTTATGTTATGGATGGTTTAGAATTTGGTTTTCACCAGTTAGGAGAAGCAATGAATTTAGCAGAGTTTCGTGAAGTCTTTTCTCAGGCATTGATCGGAAATTGTGGCTATAAAAAAGAAACTGCTGAAGCTGCTATTAAGTCAGGAAATGCAGATTTAATTGCTTTTGGTAGACTTTATATTAGTAATCCAGATTTAGCAGAACGTTTTGCTAATAATTGGCCGCTAAATCCAATATCGGATATGAAAACTTGGTATTCATTTGACCCAGAAGGATATATTGATTTTCCTACTTATCAATAATTAGGGAATAGGGAATAGGGAATAGTTGCAAGTGTTAATTTTTCTGCATTTTTACTACCTGGTAGTTAAGAAAAATCTTTGAAAGAGAACTAAATATTTAGTATTTTTTCGTACTTTATTTCCAGGTATAGCACCACTTAAATTGATGATACATGAAGATTCTATATTTATTTAGGGCTTGCTGATTAAATCTGAAAAGATTGACAGATAAAGGGTAAAGCCATTTTATGTGGGAGAAAAGTGCTAGCTTTTTACTCTGATGAGCAGGAAAAACTGAGGATTTTGGGCAGCGAGTGGCGGAAAAATTTAGGGATAATTGTTCCGACTACATCTTTTGTAATTCAGCATTTCTCCTGACTACTATAAACAGCAAAAATACTTTTTTAGCAAACCCTATTTATTCAACAAACCTTATCTACTTTGAAGTATATTTTAAAGTGAAAATTTAGTGAAAATAGCTAATACCAATTTGATAAGTGTTTGCTACAAATATTTAGGGTAATTCTTAGGAGTTAGGAGTCAGAAGTCGTATGGGAATACCTTCAATACTATTTCTTAGTTCATAACTAATATTTTTAGTCAAAGAGACATCTTCTATAAACTATTTTATCAAACAGGATTGGGTCTAAAACCCCGCCTTGATCGGGGAAATATTTTTGGAGCGGATATCAAATCCTCGTTACAAAAATAATTTCTGACTTCTGACTTCGTTAATCTCCCTTATTATTCGTAACATTATTTTTTCACGCTTGGCATAATACCTGAAAACTAAATACTGATTAATTCTTAAATAGACGTCTCCAATAATAAAAAATCAAATTAATTATCGCACTTTTATTCATCAATTATTTCCTCGTGCTCCCTACTCCCTACTCTCTCCTAAATTGCTAATAACTTCTCGCACTCGATAAATTGGGCGTTCTTGAGATTCGTGATAAGTTCGCATCAGTAACTCTGCCAATAAACCAAAACTAAATAATTGCAAACCAGCTAGTAATAAAACAACAACCAAAATTAGTAGAGGGCGATCGCCAATATTTTCACCAAAGCCAAGTTTTAAAATGGTTAAATAAATACCCAAAACTAACCCTAACCCTCCAGAAATTAAACCTAACATTCCAAAAACGTGCATCGGTCTAGTCAGGAATTTCTTCATAAAAAATACTGTCAATAAATCCATCACAACTCGAAAAGTTCGCCCTAAACCATACTTACTTTTACCATAGCGACGAGCGTAGTGATTGACAGCTATTTCTGTAATTCTTGCTCCTTCAATAAAAGCTAAAGCTGGTAAAAATCTATGTAATTCACCATAGAGATTCATATCAGCAACTAATTCCAAACGATAAGCTTTTAAAGAACAACCATAATCATGTAAATTTACTCCTGTGACTTTGCCAATTATCCAATTAGCAATTTTAGAAGGAAGTAGTCGCCTAACAGCATCATCTTGCCTATTTTTCCGCCACCCACTCACCAAATCATAACCTTCATCCAGCTTAGATAATAATAGTGGAATATCTGCCGGATCGTTTTGTAAATCTCCATCTAAAGTCACAACTACTTTACCAGAAGCATGGTTAAATCCTGCCGCCATAGCAGCAGTTTGTCCATAATTTCGACGCAGAATTATTGCTTTTAAATCTGTACGTTTTTGAGCTAATTCTGTTAATAGTTTTGTGGAACCATCCTGAGAACCATCATCTACACAAATAATTTCATAAGTAAGTTGATTTTCTTTTAAAGTAGTAGAAATAGTTTCCAGTAGTTGGGGAATACTATCTACTTCATTGTAAATTGGCGTTACTATAGATAAATCTAGTATATGGTTATTGATTTTCATTAAACTGTATTTGGATGAAGTTTAACTATTGACACAAATGTGGTTTTGCATCTCACATCTGTTACCATTATTACGAATATATTTGGATTGCTACTTTGGACTTTTCATACTTTTTCCCTGATATCTCAACCTATCATTCATTTCACAAGTATGCAATGCCAGAATAACATACTTTTCGAGAAATTATATAACCTAATTTTTGCAGCCAGGAGATATAGTTGATGTTAAATGCTTTTCAGAGATTGATTTACCCTCTCAAAAAAAAGGAATGGTTTCCGATTTTATTGATTCTTGTCTTAGGGTGTTGTTTGTACTTTTACAGAATAAATTTTCGAGGTTGATGGATAGATGAATTTTTCAGTATTTTAGAGATATAAACCGGATAGCTTTTAATAAGGGCAGGGTAATTTACTATGCTGTTTTACATCCATGGATTAATATTTCCGATAATGAGGTATGGTTGAAAATTATAGCTATTATTTTTGCAGTAGTATCTGTATATCTAAAATTTATAGATTAGGTTACGCAATTGCATAAATTTATCGAACCTTATTCTATAAAATTGATCAAAAAATGTCTAAATTTTGGCAAAGGAATAGTTGATGTTAAATGCTTTTCAGAGATTGATTTACCCTCTCAAAAAAAAAGGAATGGTTTCCGATTTTATTGATTCTTGTTTTAGCCTGCTGTTTGTACTTTTACAGAATAAATTTTCGAGGTTTATGGATAGATGAATTTTTCAGTATTTTAGAGATATAAACCGGATAGCTTTTAATAAGGTAATAAGGGCAGGATAATTTACTATGCTGTTTTACATCCATGGATTAACATTTCCGATAATGAGGTATGGTTAAGAATTATAGCTATTATTTTTGCAGTAGTATCTGTATATCTAAAATTTATAGATTAGGTTACGCAATTGCATAAATTTATCGAACCTTATTGTATAAAATTGATCAAAAAATGTCTAAATTTTGGCAAAGGAATAGTTGATGTTAAATGCTTTTCAGAGATTGATTTACCCTCTCAAAAAAAAGGAATGGTTTCCGATTTTATTGATTCTTGTTTTAGCCTGCTGTTTGTATTTTTACAGAATAAATTTTCGAGGTTTATGGATAGATGAATTTTTCAGTATTTTAGAGATATAAACCGGATAGCTTTTAATAAGGGCAGGGTAATTTACTATGCTGTTTTACATCCATGGATTAACATTTCCGATAATGAGGTATGGTTGAGAATTATAGCTATTATTTTTGCAGTAGTATCTGTATATCTAAAATTTATAGATTAGGTTACGCAATTGCATAAATTTATCGAACCTTATTCTATAAAATTGATCAAAAAATGTCTAAATTTTGGCAAAGGAATAGTTGATGTTAAATGCTTTTCAGAGATTGATTTACCCTCTCAAAAAAAAGGAATGGTTTCCGATTTTATTGATTCTTGTTTTAGCCTGCTGTTTGTACTTTTACAGAATAAATTTTCGAGGTTTATGGATAGATGAATTTTTCAGTATTAGGGATATAAACCGGATAGCTTTTAATAAAGGCAGACTACTTTACTATGCTCTTTTACATCCATGGATTAATATTTCCGATAATGAGGTATGGTTGAGAACTCCAGCTATTATTTTTGCAGTAGTATCTGTATATATAATTTATAGATTAGGTAATGACTTGTTTAGTAAAAAAGTTGGTCTTATGGCAGGATTTTTACTGACTATTTCGCCATTATTTATCAATCATGCTCAAGAAATTAGATACTATACAATGAGTGTTTGCCTGGGGCTTTGTGGTTGTCTTGGTCTCGCACATTCTCTACAACAACCAAATCAAAAACTTCCAAAATTAATATGGGTTGTAGGTAGAGTTTTATCCTTTTACACTACACCTTTAAATGCCGCTTTTTTAGTCCCAGATATTCTGATTTTATGGCTGAAGTTTAAATTTAAAATTTCTAGATTAATCAGTTATCTCGTTCTATATTTAACAATCATTCTTGCTAGTATTCCTGTAGCTCTTTCTGTAAAAAGTTATTCAGGTTCACACCGAGTAATTTTACCAATTCCTGGTGTGAAAGAAATTTTCCGAGAGCTAAGAATAATGACTGTCTTTGCTAACTCTCCACCACCACCTTATCTACCATTATTGATTCAAGTTGTAGCTTTAATTCTGGCTATAGTGATTTTGGTTGCAATTATTAAAAAACCTCGTACTCAGAAAGTTTTATGGGTAGCTTCATGGGGAATTATACCTGCTGGAGCTATTTTTGTTTTTTCTAATGTATTCTACTCAATCTGGAACAGTCGTTATCTCATAATTTCTCAACCATACTTTATACTACTGGTAGCAATTGGCTTTTTTAAGATTTGGGATTGGCGAAAAATAATTGGAGTAGTGCTAGCTGTAATATATATGTTTGCCGTTAGTTTAGGCTTAGTAACTTATTATACAAGCTCCCAGCGATACATGGGAGCATTAGACCATTACAGACCAGTAACACAATTGATTGAAAGTCGAGATAGAGAAGGTGACATAATCATGTACTCTACATTTCATGCTAATTCTTTCCCTATAAATGGTGGTTCTTTTCCTTTTACTTACTATTATCAAGGTTCTACACCACCTATATATGTCGATAAGAGGGAAAAAACAGATAAATCAAATCTTCAAGTCTATTTAAAAAGTTGGGTTGAAAGTCTACCTCCTACATACTCCCGTATATGGTTTATCTATTATGGAGGAGATATGAATATTTTTAAGTCTGTATTTGCAGAACAATTTACAATTGAATCCCAGGAAATTATTGGTAATGCAAATATATTATTGCTGATTCCAAAGTTGGATAAAAAATGATTAATATATGGGTGTATCTCAATTGTGAAAAAAGCAAAAAAAATGTCGCTTTTAGGGAACAGGGAACAGGGAACGGGGAACAGTGAATAGGGAATCAGAAAAAAGTATTTTTGCAAATATGAAATGCACCCTAATATGTTGAATACTAATACCATTTGTCCATGAAGTTACGCTTAATAAAAGGTAAAAGTTGTTGAAAAATTCAGGTCTGGGTAATAATTATTAAGCGCATTGTTACAGAGAAATGGTATAAGACAGTTTAGAGCAGAAAAACAAAGAATTAGCAGTTATCAACTGAGTTAGTTTTATACTTTATGAAAAAATTTTTGTCGAGGATTAAACCTTATCTCCGATGGGTTATTTTAGGAGTAACTCTATTTTTCCTAGTTAAAACTCTTAAAGATAACTGGGAACAAGTGCTAGAAATTAGAATTAGTGATTCTGGGTGGGTAAGTTTAGGATCTGCTTTAATTGTCACAATAATGGCTCATGTATGGTCAGCTATTGTTTGGTTTGGGATTATTAAAGAGTTTCATCAAAAAGTTAATTTACGGTGGGCAATTAGAGTATATTTACTAACAAATATTGCTAAGTACTTACCTGGAAATATATGGCATTTTTATAGTCGAATTAATGCAACAAAACAAGTCGGAGTACCTCTTGAAACGGCCATTTTAAGTGTTTTAATAGAACCACTTTTAATGGCAGCAGCTGCTTTAGGAGTCGCTTTAGTTGGTTCTACTCAAGAAAGTTGGCTTATACAATTTTTGTGTTTTTTGGCAGTAGTTTCTATTCTGCATCCACGAATTTTAAACCCAGTAATTAAATACTTAGCTAAAATCAAATTAAAAGCTAGCAAACCCGATATGAAGCCAGTCACTGAATTAAAATTAGAGCGGTATTTAATTAAGCCTTTTGTGGGAGAAATTTGTTTTGTTTTAATTCGAGGTGTTGGGTTTTTATTGACTATATTAGCTTTCAAATCTGTTGAATTGAATGACGTTTTTTTAATATTTAGTGCGTTTAGTTTAGCATGGTTATTAGGTTTAGTTGTACCTGGAGCGCCAGGAGGTGTTGGGGTATTTGAAGTAACTGCTTTAACTTTACTAGAGCCAAAATTTTCTCCTGGTATTCTGTTAAGTGCAATTGCATTTTATCGGTTAATTAGCGTTTTAGCTGAAACTTTTGCTGCTGGTTTAGCTTGGTTGGAGCAAAAAAGTAAAATCTAATTATTTGTGCTTAAAGACTGCGTGTTCTATATAACATCGTAATTCATAAAGATTAATACCATTAAGTCCTAAATTATAAATAGATTGCTCGTTTGATAATCCTGGATAATTAGGGTCTAAAGCTACTCTTATTCTAGATGAAGCTAACAGAATGGTCAAAGGTTTAATGCGGATAATATCAGTTGCTTTGTAGAGGCGATAACTATTTTATTTTCGAGTTTTTGAATAGTTTATCCCCAGGAAATTATGAGTATTAAATAGATGATAAGGATCGACAATAATATTTAATATTCCTACAGTAACTACAGGGAGAAATACCGACAGTAAAAACATTCAATTATAATGATTGATTCCCAAGAAATTAGGAGTATTAAATACACCATAAGGATTGATAATAATATTAAATGCTCCTACAGTCACTACAGGCAGAAATACTGACAATAAAAATATCCAATTATATCGACGATATTTTTTTATATTTACCATATATTTTTTTGATTTTTCGGTATTTAAAGGTTGAGATTCAGTATAATTAAGTTGATTATTAACACTCATATTTATCTAAACAATTAAAATTGGAAATAAAGAAACTCAGAGACACGATTCAGGGATAATAAAGCTACACTTGTCAAAATACCAATCCATATTGCCCACCACCAAGTAGGTTTAAGCGTTGCCAAAATTTCTTGAGTATGAGGTAGAAAACTCACAGAAAAAGTTAAAGTTATTATAGTCAATATTGAGAAAGTTTTATAGCGCTACGCGAAGCGTGAATAGGGAATAGGGAATAGGGAATAGTAAACTGTCAAAGGCTTTCAGAATTTAGAAATGTCCTAACCTTAATGCGTAGTGCTATACTCTCCCAAAGTTCTGGTAAATAAGTTAGTTCCGACCAAGATTTAAGTTGAAAACCAAAATTAGTTAGTACAGATAATTTATCTTTAGCTTCCCCTGGTATAACTACTCCATTAAAACCCGCCATTGTCTGTAAAATATCCAGACCATCCTGAATATTTTCTGCTCGAAATAACACCCAACTAATAATAACAGCAACAAAAGTAATTGCCCATGCTAATAATTTTTGCATTGGAATATTTAACTTTCGCCAACCATGATTAATACATAAATAGGGTTTGCTGATTAAATATTAAGTCCTTTTCAGGTAAAAGTTTCAGGCTTTTTAGGTCTTGAAAAAATCCAAGCTTTTAGGTCTTTTCGGTTCAAAAATGAGCATATTTTGGGCAGATAAAGACAGAAAAATTGACGAACAATTCTTACTCCTACCTCCTCGCTCATCCCCATTTCTCCAGTCTCAAGTCTCCAGTCTCGAGTCTCCTACCCTTACTACAAGACTTTTTCAGCAAACCCTAAATAGATACCGTGTAAACCTCCCCAAATTACATAAGTTTAACCTGCACCATGCCAGAATCCACCTAACAGCATCGTTGTTAAAAGATTACTATAACGACGCACTTCTCCACAACCACTTCCACCCAGAGGAATATATAAATAATCTCTCAAAAAATTTGATAAAGTAATATGCCAGCGTCGCCAAAAATCACTAATAGAATTAGCTTTGTAGGGAGAGTTAAAATTAATCGGTAATTTAATATAGCAATTCCCATATTCGTGAGGTACAAAATTCTTTGGTTTTAGGGAACACTTAACTGGGAAAAGGGCAAAGGGAATAGGGAGTAGTAATTCTGATTTCGTAGGAATAGATAAAGAAGAAAAACAACTGTACCTGAATAATTTGAGAAACGCTATATTAAACATCAACCCCAAACCTATTGCCATATCTGAGTAACCAGAAAAATCAAAATATAGCTGGAAACTCTAACTTAAAGCTCCTACCCAAGCTTCAATAAAACTAAATTCAGAAGCATTATTAAAAGCTAGTGCTACCCAAGGCAATATAGTGTCAACTATCAATACTTTTTTACATAATCCCAGACTAAAAAGACTTAAACCCAAAGCCATATTTTTCTGGGAAAAAATAAAATTTCGTAATTGACGAAACTGAGGAATAAGTTCATCATGGCGTCAAATAGATCCGGCGATTAATTGAAGAAAGAAAACCACAAACAAACTATAAGTTAATCAGTCATAATTAGGGCTTGCTGATTAATTATCAAAGTATTAAAATATAAAGGTTTCAGTCTTTTTTGATCGAAAAAAGTGCCAGCTTTTCAGTAGAAATATCTCTAAAAGTTAGTATTTTGGGATGATTATGGCAGAAAAATTGAGGGACAATTCTTACTTCTACCTCCTCTATAATTCCCATTTCTCCTGTACGGGCGAATGGCCATTCGCCCCTACGATTCCCGACTCCTAACTCCTACCCTTACCCATAAGACTTTTGAGCGCAAACCCTAATTAGTCTCTCTTGTTTCCCCACGATAAGCATCTACTAAATAAGCTATCTGAGTAAAAGTATAAAAAGAAATTGCTAAAGGCAAAATAATTTGCCCAGAATTCAAATTTGTAGAAACTACTCAATTAATAGTATCCAAGAAAAAGTGCACATATTTATAGTAGGAAATTATTGCTCAATTAACAGCTATACCCACCCAAAGTCAAACATTTGCTTGCTTAGTTTGTGGTTTAGCTTCAGCAATAAACTTCCCCATGTGATAATTCCACAAAATTGAAATTATCAGTAGAGGCAGATAAGCAACATTCCAATAACCCTTGAATTAATAGTATCCAAGAAAAAGTTCGCATATTTATAATAGAAAATTATTGCTCAATTAACAGCTATACCCACCCAAAGTCAAACATTTGCTTGCTTAGTTTGTGGTTTAGCTTCAGCAATAAACTTCCCCATTTGATAATTCCACAAAATTGAAATTATCAGTAGAGACAGATAAGTAACATTCCAATAACCCTAAAAAGCAAAAGAATTAGCAGTCAAGCAAACCTTAGCAGCTTTAATTAAACCAAACTTGGTTAAAGGAAAGAATATAATTAGAATTAAAGGGAAAAAACCAAAGATAAAAACATAATAATTAGATAACATACAGCAATTCCCAAAAAGCGTGAGGTACAAAATTCTTTGGTTTTAGGGAACACTTAACTGGGAATAGGGAATAGGGAATAGGGAGTAGTAATTCTGATTTCGTAGGAATAGATAAAGAAGAAAAACAACTGTACCT
>NZ_JAAHHT010000018.1 GCF_010672085.1 Okeania sp. SIO3I5 | reverse complement strand
AGAACCGCCATACCTCTTAGGGGCGAATGGCATTCGCCCTCTATAGATAGCGTGTTGTCTAAGAATTTGCGTAAGTCCTATTAAATTTATTAAGTAAAGTTTGGTAATACATCATTTGCCAATCGTTTTAATGTTGTTTCGATATTGGCTCGGTTAAAGCGCAGGTTCAGCGCAACATGATTAATCCCGATCTCTTCTCGCAATTTCAGATAGCTTTTAAGGTGCTTAATTCCCAACCGCAATCCTAAATGAATAGGTAGCGGTGGTGTATCGGGATCTTCAACCAAATCAATATAAAGTGGTTCCATAACAGGTTGGTTCGGTCTTCCTAATTCTTCTAGCTGCGAGCGCCAATTACACACAATCTGGGTTTGCATGGCAATATTGCGCGGATAGATCATCCAACCGTCTCCATTTTGAGCAATCCATTTAGTATCTTGTTGACTACCACCTGTAATCAGAAGTGGTAGTTTACCAGATACTGGTTTTGGCAGCATATCCATCCCGCCATGAGGTTTACCGTAGATATTCTCAAAAACTGGCGTCACCTCGCTCATCCGTTTTATATACTCGAAACTATTTCTAAACCGTTCGCCGCGATCGGCAAAGGATAGGTTAAGTGCGGGATACTCTTCTGGGCGATCGCCTGAAGCAACACCTAAAATCACCCTGCCACCTGATAGCACATCTGCAGTAGCAGCAGCCTTGGCAACGTGGGCAGGATGACGCAGTGGTAAGATAACGCTGGCAACCCCCAGTGCGATGCGTTCAGTTTGTCCAGCCAGCAAACCTAAATAAACGAAAGGATCGTAGGTTTGCCCAGCATCACCAAAAGAAGGTACATTGAACGGCACATCACGCAACCAAACAGCAGAAAATCCTAGTTTTTCTGCCAATTGCACTCGTTCTATGTGTCGAACCATGGAAGGCACTGCCCCTGATGAGTAAGTCTCGATTGGGACTACTAATCCAAGACTCAATCGTCCCAAACGAAATACTGAATTATAGCCCTTATTAATAGATTGGAATCCTAATTGATTTGTTGTTTGTTTCAGCATTTTAAATTTTTGTCAATATATAGCGCTAGGGAAGAGGGAATAGGGAATAGTAAGTTTTAAAAGAGTTTTTCCTGCGGAAATGCTCCGCAAACAGGATTTATAAATGCCCTAACTTTTCCTTTTACTGCTACAACTTTATTGAATCTCCTGAATATCGATCACCCCTTGCTCCCAGTTACGCTGGTTTTCCATATCATTTTCAAAATTTTTGTCATCTGCGATTTGGAAACGCTTAATTGCTGGTGTTTTACTTGTTGCCTGATACAACCAGTAAGCTTCTTCTTTCAGGGCATCTGCAATTGGCTTGTCGATTGAAGCATAGACAGCCTGCTTACAAGCATTAATCGAATCAGCCGGGAAATGAGCGATGCGTTTTGCCAACTCATCCACATAAGCACCAATTTTGTCAGCATCAAGAGCTTTATTAATCGTGCCATAGGCTTCTGCTTCGTCAGCATCAAAATCACGGGCACTTAAAATAATTTCCAATGCACGTCCTAAACCTGCCTGACGAGCCATGCGTGATGCACCACCACCACAAGGCAGAATGCCCATACCAACTTCCATCTGCATGAACTTTGCCTTACCACGAGCTGCAAAACGCATATCGCAGGCTAGGGCAAATTCATGGCCCCCACCCCGTGCGAACCCTTCGATCTTAGCGATAGTTGCCTGTGGAATTTTACTGATACGCTCCAGCGTAGTCTGTAGATAGAGTAGTTCTACCTCGTCACGTGATACTGCTGTCGTAGACATATCTTTCAGGAAATTCGTGTCAGCATGCGCCACAAAAATTTCTGGGTGCGCAGACTGGAAAACAACAACCTTAACACTACGATCGCCCTCAAGTGTTTCCGCCAAACGATTTAGATCGTCTAGCATCGGAATACCTTGAACATTCACAGGGGGGTAATCAAAAGTAACAGTAAGGACTGCTCCGTCTTTTGTCGCGTTGAATGTAGTGTAGTTTTCGTAAGTCATATTTATCTCCTTTTGCAAAACGCAGCCACTTAAGACTTAGGCACATCAGCAAGCTATCGCCTTGAGGCTTGAAATCCTGTTAGCTTTAGCACGGGTTGCTGACTGTTTTATGAGTTCTATTGTTAAAAGTATAATAAAAACCCAAATAATGACAAGTACGCACAAATTTTTCATATAGTTACTTAAAAGGAACTATTGAAAAGTTTGGAGAATTATGGCACAGAAAAACAATTACTGAATAACTGTACTTTTGGAAAAAAATCAAGTAAAATGGAAAACAAAAGAGCAAAAAAAAATGATTTACTATTTACTATTTAATAGCTACAAGAGAATCAAAAAGTTTTTGTGCAACACCAAGCTAATCAGGACTTACGCAGAAGCGCCATATTTTAGTAGGGGCGAATGCCATTCGCCCTCTACGGATAGCGTACTGTCTAAGAATTTGCGTAAGTCCTGCTAATTTTAGAATTCCTTTGGAAGTAGATGCAAGTATAATTAATTGCTTTCCTATCAACAATTGAAGTGATTTTACCTTACTTTTTTTTAAAATTCCAGTGACTATGCAATACAAATCATCTGAAAATAACTCGGTAATTATTCCAGAGAATAAAACCCAAAAAACAGTCATCGTTGGTTTAGAAAATGTATCTAAAATTTATCTTATGGGCGATGTAGAAGTTCGTGCTTTAAATAGCGTTACTTTAACTATAGAAGCAGGAGAATATTGTTCTATTATGGGAGTGTCCGGTTCCGGTAAATCTACTTGCATGAATATTATCGGTTGTCTTGATCGCCCCACATCAGGCAATTATTATCTTGACAGTTTAGACATAGCTAATACCTCAGAAAAAGAATTAGCTAAAATTCGTAATCTGAAAATCGGATTTGTCTTTCAGCAATTTCATTTATTACCTCAAATGACTGCTCTTGATAATGTCATTTTACCAATGCTTTATGCTGGAATTTCGGGTAAAGAAAGAAGGGAAAGAGCAGCAGCAGCTTTAAAGCAAGTCGGATTAGAAAATCGGATGAATAATAAACCCAATCAACTATCAGGAGGGCAACAACAAAGAGTAGCGATCGCTCGTGCAATTGTTAACCGTCCAGTATTATTATTAGCGGACGAACCTACGGGTGCTTTAGACACTAAAACTACTCAGGAAGTTTTAGATATTTTCACAGAATTAAATGCTAGTGGTATTACCGTAATAATGGTGACTCACGAACCAGAAGTTGCCAAACAAACTAAGCGGATAATTTGGTTTACTGATGGTCAAGTTGTTAATTCTAATTTGACTCCTGAAAAACTGCATAGTTTGGTTTAAATTCAGTTATAGCGCTCCGCGCTAGGGAATAGGGAATAGGGAATAGGGAATAGTAAACTGTCAAAGGGTTTTTCTTATAGGAAAATGCTCCGCAAAGAGGATTTAGAAGTGTCCTAATCTTTGCTTCGACTACTATATTAGTTATTAGTTATAGCAATATGAAATTATTCGTGAAAAAAACTTTAGGAGTTTGGAAACCAAACCCCTACGATAAAATCTTACAACCTATTTAGGATTGCTACATGAGTTATTAATTCATTATTTTGTCAGGATAAATTAAATGTTTACCCTAATATATAAAGGGTTTTTACATCTTTTTTTTTCTCAAAATATTTATCAATAATACGAGCAAATATGGAACTAGGTTTTGCTACATGAGCAAACAATGTCATAGAAGATTTCAGTTTCAAATCATCAGGAAAACCAAAGATTTCTGAAATTGATTTTCCTTCAAGGGCAATAACAATTTCTGCACATTCTAAAAGTCTTTTGCCAAGCACAGGATGATTTAGATATTCTTGAGCTTCTTCTATACTTTTTATGGCATAGTGTTTTGATGTTGGACTTGTTCCTAATCCATCTATTTGAGGGAATATGTACCACATCCAATGAGTCTGTTTTTTGCCGTTTTTTAGCTCTTTGATAACAGTTTCATAGATTTTATCTTGAGCGCTAATAAAACGATTTAAGTCATGGGGGTCTTTATTAGTTGTCATATCGTTTACTTTAATCATTATTGACAAAAAAAGATGTGAAATAATTTCCTGAAATTACTGTAGCATAAAAAAAAATTGAGCCTATACAGTCTTAATTTTTGATTTTTTTAGCTTTATTAAGAAACAGCAAAATTACAGATTTTGCGTCGTTCAGGTGTTTTGTAGGCAAGTACAATTTGCTTAGGAGAAATTCCTAATTTGACAAGTTCATTTGCTATTCCTTCTTCTGTACCGTCAAGTTGTATCCAAATTTTTTGGTTGATAATGTCGATTTGTGAAAAAGTTAGCGATCGCGCAACAAAAATATTGATAATTTTTCGATAGTCAAGTAGTAGACTGACACAGCTAAAACTGTGCACTCTTATTTTTGTTTCTAGGTATCTTTTCCTCCCCACCCGGACCACACGGACCACACGGACCACCCGGACCATATTCCGCAGCATTTTAGATGAAACAGTCCAGTAGTGGACTGTTTCAGCTAAAACTGTGCATGATTATTTTAGGTTGTGGGAAGACAAGGAAGACAAGGAGGACAAGGAAGACAAGGTGGTAAGGGAGAAAAAAGCCTATTGCACTATTTAAGATGAAACAGTCCAGTAGGGTGCGTTAGACGGCCTAAATTCAGAATATGAGTCTATGGTTATGTCTAGGAGATATTGCCAGGGAGATTCTGAACCATACCGACAGCAAATCATGCCGATAACTGTTCTTTTGTTGTTGGTGTTTGTTATTTTTACCGAAATAATTAAACAATTAAACAATTAAACAATCAGGACTTACGCATAACCACCATACCTAGTAGGGGCGTTAACGTTTGCGGAGCATTCCGTAGGAAAGTTGTGCGAAGCTAACGGCCGGAAAGCCCCTACATCTGCTGTATAATTCAATATTTTGCGTAAGTCCTGACAATTCAATAATTCAGGTTTAAAGCCTCCTGGGTAAAGGGGAAAAAAATAAACTTTTTCCTTATTGGATTGGTCAATCCTCTCCCTTTTACGGAGAGGTAATTATCCATTATCCATTATCCATTATTGAAAGCGATCGCTCTCTCGTTTTCGTTCCCCAGAAAGTAAGACTAATTATTATTGAGATTTATATAACTAAAAATAATCTTTTTAGTATATTTATTTTTTTATACTATGAATGGCCATCTAAGAAAGATGGCCTTTTTTGTTAAAAAAATCAAATGTAGCAGTAAAAGGCAGTAAAGTGACAGTAAAAATAATAAATTAATTCAAATATATATAACGCTACTTGAAAAGGGAACAGGGAACACTTAACTGGGAACAGGAGACTTTTCAAGGCTTTTCCTAGGTCATGCTGCGCAAACAGGATTTAGAAATGTCCTAACCTTAATGCGTAGTGCTATACATATATTTAGAGGCTATTTTTTATTGATGTGGCAGCACTAACTGATATGGGCTAAAACCTATATATATCAATATTTTTATCTGCAAATGGCAGTTCTGGCAGTACAGCATTCTCAAATTTTTAGTCAAAATGTATAATTGATAGAAACTCAAACAACACGAAGATTGCATCAACAAAAGCTTTTAGGATTTCACTATTCTTGCTATTGCTAGAATATTGATAGATTTTTTCTCACAAAAGCTTGAAAAACATTGATAAACTGTAGTTTTTTGATTAAACTATATTGTTCCTCACTAAAATCCTAGGTAAAAGTTCTATGTCTGAGAACCATTTGTTGCTGGAAAATAGAGACTATACATTTATTTTCGCCAGAAGTCTTGTAAGCTGGTCTCCTTCCCATCCTTATTATGAGCATTGGCTAGCAGCGCAAACAAAAATAATTGATTTAGCAAAATGTTGTCAATCATTAGATAATGATGGAATTACTGTTTACTTGGCCTCAAGTCCTTTTATTAAACATACAAACACAGAAGTCGTAAAATTAGCCCAACTATTTCAGATTAAAGATCCCCCAGAAACAATGGATTTAGTAAGTAGTCTTCAAGATGCTATTGATGACTATTTTCAGCGCCGAGATGCCAAGCAAACTCAAAATGGGGATATTATCTTAGTATTAGTAGATCAAATATCTAAGGAGCAAGAATCACTTAGCAATCTAATTATAAATGCTACTGAAAAAATTGATTTGATTCCAGGTACAGAAAATAGTTATGAGTTAGGAATTAGTTTTTTACAGATAGGTGAAGATCCAGCTACAAAAGAATTTTTGACTTATCTTGATGATCGCCTTGTTGAAGCTGGTGCAAAATGTGATATTGTCGATACAAAGTTCTGGTATGAAATTAAGCAAAAATCTCTTGTAGATATTCTGATTCATGCCTTGGTTGACTAGCAAAGTCTATTCAAGAATCAGAAATCAGATCAAATCTGGATAATTATATGAGGAGATGAGGAAATGCGCATATTTGCACAATTTTTTGTTTTTCATATAAGAAAAACAACTCTACCTCACGCTTCTTGAGAAACACCATATACTTTATTTGATTTGGCAAATATATTATCTTCTTAAAATTTCTGCTATTTATATTACTATTTTCCTGGAAAAATATACAAAAATAATTAAACTATGGCTTTGGTGATTTTGGCTATGGTTTTTGTAATTATGTTGCTTGAGTTTTTTTGTTTATTTAGGCGATCGCTCATAATTTATTGGCATAATAGTAAGTCTCTTTCTGTAATTCAAATATCTGCATCTGTTTTTCTATCAACATTAGTATTTTTCTTGAGTCTTTAACTCTATCTTCTACTTGTTTTGTTTTGGAATTTTTGACAATTTTGATTATCTGTTTGTGTGCAATCTTTCGTTTTTGAAAAAAGTTGATTCTGTTTTCAAGTTCGTTAAATGTTTCTACATTTTTTTTTCTTATATACCTAATCCTAAGTCTAAGGTATTGAGGATTGAAGTATTGAATAAATAATAAGAACAAAAACAACCTAGCAAAAAGTACAACTTCTTTTGCAAATAATTGACAATTTTCTAAATTAAAAGGTAAGTATTGTATAGTAGAAACAAAAAGATCCACAACTTCTTCTTTGAAGGTTTTAGAACTCCCAATATTAATCTGGAAATGTTTGCATGAAAACTCTTTGAGGGCGACTCTCATATTTTCTTTTTCATTCATACAACCTAGACAATAAATATACCCAATATATGCTAAGAATAATCGTTCATTTTTTTCCATATTTCGAGCATCTGTAAAACACTTGTATGCTTCATCTACAAAAAATTTCTTTCTCTCAATTGTCTTTGCTCTTTGACTATTTTCTAAGTGTTTAATACCTGAATTTAATTCTGAATTTATCAATTTGTCTATTTTGACATTTAAAGATTCTATAAAACCAGTTAATTCGGCTATTTTTAGACCTGCATTAAAACCTTGAGTCAATGATGAAATATTAAAATTAAAATCAACCATAATAATCTAATTAGATAAACACCTTATTAGAGACTAGCAGAGATAATCTCATAGTTTGAAGACAAATTTTGCGCATATATTATCTTCGTAAAAATTCTGCTATTTATGTTACTATTTTCCTGCAAAAATCTACAAAAATAATTAAATTTTTTCCTCTTCCTTCACTTAAATTCTAAAAAAATCTTATGTATATTTAAAGATGTACTATTATACATTAGATAATCTGGACACAAAGAAATGTATTGTAGCCAAGACTATCAAGGTATGTACGAAAAAATAACTCCCCCAACCACAGGTTCTAAAGTCACTTTCAGCAATGGTCAACCGAATGTTCCCGAGGACCCTATTATCCCATTTATTCGGGGTGATGGTACTGGAGTAGATTTATGGCCCGCATCTCAAAAAGTCTTTGATGCAGCGATCGCTACTGCCTACGGAGATAAACGCAAAATTAACTGGTTTAAGGTCTACGCTGGTGATGAAGCGTGCGACAAATATGGTACTTTCCAATATTTGCCGGAAGATACCCTTGCTGCCATTAGAGAATTTGGTATTGCCATCAAAGGTCCCCTGACAACTCCAATCGGTGGGGGTATTCGTTCCCTAAATGTGGCGTTGCGTCAAATTAATGATCTATATGCTTGCGTTCGCCCTTGTAGATATTATGCGGGTACGCCTTCTCCTCACAAAACACCGGAAAAATTAGATGTCATTATTTATCGGGAAAATACGGAAGACATTTATTTAGGAATAGAATGGCGGGAAGGAACTGATATTGCTAGCAAGTTGATTGACATTTTAAACAAAGAGTTAATTCCTGCTACTTCCGAACATGGCAAAAAGCAAATTCGCCTCGACTCTGGTATTGGTATTAAACCTGTGAGCAAAACTGGTTCCCAACGTTTGGTAAAGCGTGCTATCCAAAATGCTTTGCGTTTACCTAAGTCTAAACAAATGGTGACTTTGGTACATAAGGGTAATATTATGAAGTACACTGAAGGCGCATTTCGTGACTGGGGTTATGAGTTAGCAACTACTGAATTTCGTCAAGAATGTGTGACTGAAAGAGAATCTTGGATACTTTCTAATAAGGAGGAAAATCCTAATATTAGTAGTGAGGAAAATGCTCGAAAAATTGATCCTGGTTATGATGCTTTAACTCCAGAAAAAAAGGCTGAAATTTGTCAAGAAGTTGAGGATGTATTGGCAGCTATTTGGGATAGTCATGGGGATGGAAAATGGAAAGATAAAATTATGGTAAATGACCGAATTGCTGATAGTATTTTCCAACAAATTCAAACTCGACCAGGGGAGTATTCTATTCTGGCAACTATGAATTTGAATGGGGATTATTTATCTGATGCTGCTGCTGCTATTGTTGGTGGTTTAGGTATGGGTCCTGGTGCTAATATTGGTGATGAATGTGCTATTTTTGAAGCAACTCATGGTACGGCTCCAAAACACGCTGGTTTAGATAGGGTAAATCCTGGTTCTTTGATTCTTTCTGGTGTGATGATGTTGGAATATATGGGTTGGCAAGAAGCGGCAGATTTGATTAAAAAAGGTCTTGAGGTTGCTATTTCTAATGGTGAGGTTACTTATGATTTAGCAAGGTTAATGGAACCACCTGTGCCAGCTTTGAAATGTTCTGAATTTGCTGATGCAATTATCAAACATTTTTAATAATGGATAATGAATAATGGATAATTGATAATTGATAATTGATTAGTACCTACACAGAATTATTTACACAAATAATGCCTAATAGAGCAAGGGTTTTACACTCTAAAATGTGTAATTAATTTTGTTTACCTGCTTAATTGATAATTAGAGATAGTTTTTATGGCGTTGCACAATTAGGAGTGATCAACCCGAAAGTAGATATTTTTGGATAACTATTTCCTCAACATAAGTACAGTTGAAAATCTATGATCATTTTTTAATGTGCAACCCCGTTTTTATTATCTATTATTCGTTAAATATAGCAATTCCCAAAAAGCGTGAGGTACAAAATTCTTTGGTTTTAGGGAACAGGGAATAGGGAACAGGGAATAGGGAGTAGGATGAGTCGGGAATTTTCCGACTGTTACGTAGGTCGCAATAATCAATTCATTTTCTGAAGCACCCCGCCAGGGGTGATGAGTCGGAAATTTTTCCGACTGTTACGTAGGTCGCAATAATCAATTCATTTTCTGAAGCACCCCGCCAGGGGTGATGAGTCGTAAAAATTTCCTTCTGTTGCGTATAGAGCAATAGTATATTCATTTTATGAAGCACCCCGCCAGAGGTGATGAGTCGGGAAATTTTTCTTCTATTGCGTATAGAGCAATAATAGATTCATTTTCTGAAGCACCCAGTCAGAGGTGATGAGTCGGGAAATTTTGCCGACTATTGCGTATAGAGCAATAATAGATTCATTTTCTGAAGCACCCAGTCAGAGGTGATGAGTCGGGAAATTTTGCCGACTATTGCGTATAGAGCAATAATAGATTCATTTGCTGAAGCACCCAGTCAGAGGTGATGAGTCGGGAAATTTTGCCGACTATTGCGTATAAAGCAATAATAGATTCATTTTCTGAAGCACCCAGTCAGAGGTGATGAGTCGGGAAATTTTTCTTCTATTGCGTATAGAGCAATAATCAATTCATTTTCTGAAGCACCCCGCCAGAGGTGATGAGTCGGGAAATTTTGCCGACTATTGCGTATAAAGCAATAATAGATTCATTTTCTGAAGCACCCAGTCAGAGGTGATGAGTCGGGAAATTTTTCTTCTATTGCGTATAGAGCAATAATAGATTCATTTTCTGAAGCACCCCGCCAGAGGTGATGAATCGGGAAAATTCCTTCTATTGCGTATAGAGCAATAATCAATTCATTTTCTGAAGCACCCCGCCAGGGGTGATGAGTCGGAAAAATTTCCTTCTGTTGCGTATAGAGCAATAATCAATTCATTTTCTGAAGCACCCCGCCAGAGGTGATGAGTCGGGAAATTTTTCTTCTATTGCGTATAGAGCAATAATAGATTCATTTTCTGAAGCACCCCGCCAGAGGTGATGAATCGGGAAAATTCCTTCTATTGCGTATAGAGCAATAATCAATTCATTTTCTGAAGCACCCCGCCAGGGGTGATGAGTCGGAAAAATTTCCTTCTGTTGCGTATAGAGCAATAATCAATTCATTTTCTGAAGCACCCAGTCAGAGGTGATGAGTCGGGAAATTTTTCTTCTATTGCGTATAGAGCAATAATCAATTCATTTTCTGAAGCACCCCGCCAGAGGTGATGAGTCGGGAAATTTTTCTTCTATTGCGTATAGAGCAATAATAGATTCATTTTCTGAAGCACCCCGCCAGGGGTGATGAGTCGGAAAAATTTCCTTCTGTTGCGTATAGAGCAATAATAGATTCATTTTCTGAAGCACCCCGCCAGGGGTGATGAGTCGGGAAATTTTTCTTCTATTGCGTATAGAGCAATAATAGATTCATTTTCTGAAGCACCCAGTCAGAGGTGATGAGTCGGGAAATTTTTCTTCTATTGCGTATAGAGCAATAGTATATTCATTTTCTGAAGCACTCCGCCAGAGGTGATGAGTCGGAAAAATTTCCTTCTGTTGCGTATAGAGCAATAATAGATTCATTTTCTGAAGCAACCCCGCCAGAGGTGATGAGTAGTAAAAAATTCCTTCTATTGCGTATAGAGCAATAATCAATTCATTTTCTGAAGCACCAAAGCAGAATTTATCTCAGAGAGTAAGTCAAAGAAAACTACTTCAACAGTTCAAAATGATAATGTCGATCTAGATGTGGTAATTAACTTAGCAATAGAAGTTCTGGAAAATGCTGATTTTCTAGAAAAATGGGATATTGATAAACTGTTTAAGCAAATTGGCAAACCAGCTATCTCTCCCTTAATTGAAATTATTAAATATCGAGAAATAGACCTAGAGTAACGTTGGTTTATGACTAGGATATTGGCAGAATTTAACAGTGAAGAAGTCCTAGAATTTATGGGAAATATAATTGTTAGTTTAGAAGCGGTATATTCACATGAAATAGCAGCATAAATTTTAGCAAATTTCAGTGATTCAAAAGTTGATTTATTAACAGATTTATTGGCAAAACCAGAATCAAGATTATTGGTAATAAAAGCTTTAGCTAAAATTTACTGTACCAGAAAATCACAGCATTCTTAACTATGGTTAAACCAGAGGTAATTATCAATTATCAATTATCAATGATCAATAGTATTTCAAGTATTTCAACCTTATAACTTCAGCACTCCGTACTGATAACTGATAACTGATAACTGATAACTGATATTAGTCATCCACAACTTGGGCCCAATCTGGAAAGGAAGGAGGAAAGAAATTAATATCGTAGTCAGATTCTTCCCACTCATTAACCCATAGTGGTACTACTCCTACCCCTGATATGGGAGTTCTAGAGAATACCCTTTCCTTAGATTCGATAGTGTGAAATATCTGCTTGAGGGTATCTCCAAGATTAAGGGTAAAACTCAAAAGTTCGTCTAACTCTGGATCGAGTCGCTTAACTCTTTGTTTCTCATCCTCAACCCATAATAGTTTTAGAGATTTTAGGGATCTGGGGCTAAGTTGACTGCGATAATAAACACGTTTAAGTTGGGCGACAGGTTCAAGACTTCTTTCCACCCGACGAATTTGCTGTAATCGGAGAAAGTGCCACTCTGCCAAACGTTTTCGATTTTCAGGCGGTATTTTTCCTTTGCTATTAGAGTGTTTGAAGGCATACTTAGCGCAACTACATCCAAGATTAGCTAACAAATGGATTAACTGTCTCTCTTTCGGGGTTGCTTGTCTTCTTTCTGCAGTTCTCGTAATAACCCTTTTTCTGCGTGTAGTAGTTGTTGTGTCCATCATTTTGGTCGATAATACTAATCAGAACATATTACTAGAATAATCCAAGGTAGAACTCTAATCCGTAGCAGAGAGTTCTACCTATCTCTATCTCTAAGCCTAATTTTTCTATACTAACTTCCTGAAGTTATTTCAGCTTTCCTCATTATTATTCTTCACTGTTTACATCTTTTTCCCTCTCACCGTCCTCATTAGTGGCCTCGTAACTAATTGTTTGACTCTCTTCAATAGTCGTCTTATTAGATAGGCCAAAATTCCAGGCATTGGCCTTTGGAACATGACAAAACGTCAAGCCTGCGGAGGCTATTAACCCTAAAGCGATAATATTCTGTTTCATAGTAGTAGATGAACCCTGTTTAGTTATTTGGAATGAACTACTGATACTCTTGCAACCTGTAAAAACTGGGTTTTTGCAAAAGCCCTCTTGTCTTCCAAAGAATCAGTCTGTAATTATATAAACAGCATAGGCACGACCTGATGGATTACAAAAACCGGAAGTGAGGTGTTAGTAGTATTATTACTATTCTCTCCCCAATTCTAGTATTTGGGATGTGGAGACTAAACCGTTAGGGAGTTAAACCATCAGGTAATTAGTCCATCTAGGAGTTATCCATCAGGGGTATCTACATTTTTAACTATCAGGGTGTATCTCCATCTGCAGTTCTGAACTTGCTGTCTATAAGGAAATTAATGATTGAATCATTAATCCAAATAGGCAGCTTTTTTTATCTATCTGAAGTTCTGTGAGTGGAAGGATTAAGGAAAGAGTAAATAGCAAGGCCAAGGACTAAATTTAATTTTTCTCCACTTAGTTATTTGGCGAATATTGAGTTTAATTCCCTCAACAAATTAAAGATTCGTGGCTTTCAATTAAAACTATTTTCAGTTTTATTTAAAATTGACCTTCTTCAGACTTTTAAAACTGCGTTTTTAAGAGCGGAGTTTCAATTAATAGACATCTCCAAAAATAAAAAATGAAATAATTCAAGATATGAAATCAACAATTTTATTCCCTCACAGGAGTGCGCGTTCCCTCTCTTGGTCGATTGGATATGGCGAGGTTTCCTCGCCATCTCTCGACCGCTTGCGACTATCGTCGTCGCGGGGTCGCACCGCTATTCCCTATTCCCTGACAACTGCCACGAAGTCTAATAGTTATTGCACTCCTAAATACTTATGTAACTGCACCGAGAGTCGGTAATTAGGATATTCCTGAAGTAATTCTAAGACTAATGGTAGAGCCAAATTGCGACTATACCATTCAGACTGTAGATAAACTGGAATATTTTTATTTGCTAATAAAATTTTACTATAAAATTCTAATTCTTTGCCAGTTTCTATCACTAATTTTATTTCTGAAGCTCGCATCCACATTTGCGCTACAACTGGATATTTAGGACTAATATGTTGTTTAGGACTAAGAGTTACCCAAGTGTTAGGGGAAATATTTTGCCAATAGCAACCGGAGGTTTCTATTGAAACTTTTCTACCGGTAGCTTCTATTTTGTTTACTAAAGCAGGTAGTTGTTTATGAATAAAAGGTTCACCACCAGAAATAACAACTCTGGGAGAAAATAATTCATTAATTAACTCATCAAAAGTTCTCAGTTGTCTTGGTAAACCAACTCCTCCATTAGCGTAACCAGTATCACAATAATGACAACCTACTGGGCAACCTGCAAGACGAATAAAGTCTACTGGTGTACCTGCCCAATAACCTTCTCCTTGAATAGTTTTTTGGAATGTTTCATGGATGGGAATTGTTAAATTTTCTGTCATGTTTGAGTTATAAATAAGAAGAAAAGAATGGATTTTGTTTTAGTCATTGACTTCTTCAATAATGGTACTCAAGTTCTATAATAAATACATACAATAGGTATTACAGGCAAGATGCCTGTGCTACATTAATATTAATTATGTTGAAAATTTTGGTGTCAACAATTCGGTAGTGCGTCAAGGAAGTGTGGGAAGTGTGGGAAGTGTGGGAAGTGTGGGAAGTGTGGGAAGTGTGGGAAGTGTGGGAAGTGTGGGAAGTGTGGGAAGTGTGGGAAGTGTGGGAAGTGTGGGAAGGTAAACCTTCCGGCGCCAACAACCAAACAACAAAGAAAAATACAGGCACTAATAAAACTTTCAATTGCCAATTTATTTGACTGAAATATTTCGGAAAATATTTTGATGAAAATTGTGGTGTGAGATTGATTTTTGATTGGTAATTCCTTTGGGTTTGAAGAGCAACTTAGGTTTGGAGACCAAACCCCTACCCTCAAATCTTACAAGCTATTTAGGATTGCTATTATATTGGAGAAACTCAGCACAAATAATCTAATTTTGATTGGAATATTTCGGAAAATATTTTGATGAAAATTGTGGTGTGGGATTAATTTTTGATTGGTAATTCCCTTGGGTTGCTAGACCAACTTGGGTTTGGAGACCAAACCCCTACCCTCAAATATTAAAACCTATTCACACTAATCTATTTTCCTTCTTTAAAAATCAAAGTAAATATCAGGTAAACCTTCCGGCGCCAACAACCAAACAACAAAGAAAAATACAGGCACTAATAAAACTTTCAATTGCCAATTTATTTGACTGAAATATTTCGGAAAATATTCTGATGAAAATTGTGGTGTGAGATTGATTTTTGATTGGTAATTCCCTTGAGTTGCGAGACCAACTTGGGTTGGGAGACCAAACCCCTACCCTCAAATATTACAAGTTATTCAGACTAATCTATTTTCCTTCTTTAAAAATCAAAGTAAATATAAGGCAAACCTTCTGGCGCTAACAACCAAACACCAAACAAAAATACAGGCACTAATAAAACTTTCAACTGCCAATTTAACTGTAATTTCAGACCTCGATGAAACCAATAATTAACCGCCATAAGCACCACAACTCCACAAATTAACCACACCAACTGTAACCTTTCTAAACCCATTGCCTCTAGATAAACTTTATCGGCAAATTGAATATCCGCATCATAACCCCACCAATGAGAAATTACCCAAAAAGAATCTCTCAAATTTGGCAATCTAAAAAATATCCACCCACCAAAAACCATACTTTGGGTTAACAACCAACTTACCAAAATTCCTAACCAACTTTCCCAGATTTTCTGTATTTTAAATTGTTGAGAAACTACCTCTACTAACCGATGAACAACTAATGCTAAACCATGTAAAATTCCCCAAACAATAAACCCCCAACTCGCACCATGCCAAATACCAGCAATTAACATCACAATTAACAAGTTCAAACAAGTACGAAATAATCCTACCCTCGAACCTCCCAATGGAAAATACAAATAATTTCTCAACCAATCTCCTAAAGTCGTATGCCACCTACGCCAAAATTCTGAAATACTTGTACTGAAGTAAGGAAAATCAAAATTTTGTGGCAAATTTAAACCCATTAAAAAAGCACTACCACGAGCAATATCAACATAGGCAGTAAAATCCAGATAAAGTTGTAATCCATAAGCAACAGTTGCTAACCATAAATCCCCACTTCCTGCTCTTTGCAAATTACCAAAACTCAGCTCTACAAAAATTCCTAAATTATCAGCTATTAAAGCTTTTTTTACTGCCCCAGTTGCGATTAACCAAATTCCTTCCGTAATTTGTTCTAAATTTGGGAATTTTAAAGCTGGTATTTTAACTGAAACTTGACTATTTTTCTTGCTAGTCATTCCTAGCTGATTTTGCAAATAATGATAGCGAGTAATCGGACCAGAAATAAGTTTGGGAAAAAATAATTTATAAGATGTAAATTCTAGCCAAGAAGTAGCAGGAGGGGCACCTCGATAAATGTCTATTAAATAAGCGAGACATTCAAAACAAAAAAAACTTAATCCTAAAGGAGCTATCAGATTATTGTCAAACCAATTAGCGGTTTCTAAAATATTAGGTAGATTGTAAAGTATGCCAATACTATTTAATATAAAAGGTATATATTTAAAGCTTAATAAAAGTAAGATATTAGAGACTATACCTAACCACAATAGTAGTAAGCGACGGCGGTTCCATTTTGTATTAGCAATGCGCCAGTCTTTCGGTTCCCCAATAGCTTGAGCAAGGTAAAAATTTAATAGGGTAATTATTAATAACAGTGGAATATATTCGGGTTGAATAGTAGCGTAGAAAATTAAACTCGCAATTAAGAGGATTAATACTCGCCAAGACTGTCGTGGCATTAGCCAGTAGATTCCTAATACTATTAATAAAAATAGAGCATAGTTAAAGGAGATAAAAGTCATACCGTTTTACGGAATTCAAAATTCAAAATTTAAAATTCAAAAGTAAGAGTTTATAGGTTTAGACACTCCTTGTAAAAGGAACATTAAGTCGCTAACCAAAATCTTAACTGTCCGCCCTAACCCACCGAACATACCGAACATTAAGCACTCTATTTGTAACATTCTTTTTTCACGCTTGGTATTAACGGAATTCAAAATTCAAAATTTAAAATTCAAAAGTAAGAGTTTATAGGTTGAGACACTCCTTGTAAAAGGGATATTAAGTCGCTAACCAAAATCTTAACTGTCCACCGTAACCCACCGAACATACCGAACATTAAGCACTCTATTATCAGTTATTAGTTATCAAGTTATCAGCACCTCCAGTCATCTCATTGCTTTAATTCTTAGTTTTACCTTTTGAATTTTGAATTTTGAATTTCTTACAGTAGGGACGTTCCATGGAACGTCCCTACTGGGTTTGTTATAGTCGATGTGGTTCATCAATCAGAAAAGCGCTGTAAATTCAGTACCTCCAGTCATCTAATTGCTGTAATTATTATTTTTGACTTTCTTAAATTCTTACTTTTGAATTTTGAATTTTGAATTTTTCTCCTACACCTAATAATAAAAAAAATTCCAAAAGTGCTTGTCAAAATTATTTTAGTCTGCTATATTAGTGAAAGTGAAAAAAAAGCCGGGATAGCTCAGTTGGTAGAGCAGAGGACTGAAAATCCTCGTGTCGGCGGTTCAAGTCCGCCTCCTGGCATTTAGACCTATATTATTCCATTATTTGTGACCTAATCTTTCTATAGAAAGGAATTAGGTTATCAGACTGCCTTGCTAGCTAGGTTAGTCCAAATTGAAATGGATTTGTAAAGATGTAAAGGCGTCTTATTCCCTTAAAAATAGGACACCCATAAACCGGCCCAGTGATTCGCCTTATTTTTCAAATCACTAATTTCAGGATAATTGGCATTTTATGCACATCAAAAGAATGCTAATCCACTTTTATATTTAACTTTCCTTCGGGGAAGTCAAAGCTCTCCATCCCCCCTAACCCCCCGTGCTTATGGTGGAGGGGAGCGGAGGGATGGGAAAGCCTGGGCCCGGATTCGGATACCTTCATAAGCTAAACGTTCAGCAAGCCCAAGACACAAGCTAGGAGCATTTTGTTATTATCAATGTCAAAACAGGGGGAGGACATCACCTCTGTATAAACAGCGGTCAGGGTTTCCCAGACTGAAGAATCCCGCGTTGTCCATCCCCCCTAACCCCCCTTTGAAAGGGGGGAATAGAAGGGCAACGTCGGGAGTATGTCAAGATCCTCTCTAACTAGGGCTTGCTGATTAACTCTCAAAGAATTGATATATAAAGGCTTTAGCCTTTTTTTTGTGTCAAAAAGTACCAGGTTTTCAGCTGTTGTTGCTCAAAAAGTTAGCATTTTGGGCAAGAGTTGGCCCAAAAATTATTCCCCTACTCCTGGAAAAAACTTTTTCAGCAAACCCCAACTATCTCTCCCACTTCTCTCTAAAAAAGATTGATTTTATGGGATTGACAAACGCAACGTATTGTGAATATCCAAAAGAAAGATTGATTTTATGGGATTGACAAATGCAATTTTTATGCAGTGCTAGGAAAATTAAGTAGATATTAAAAAAAATATATTGAAAAGATATAGATTTTAATAGATTGACGTTGACTCAACAATAGAAATATGATCGCAGAGAAAGTTTAAACACTTTGAATACGCCTAATTAATCTATGCTGCATCTCAAGGCTGAAGAAAAAGCACAGTTAACAGATATCATCGCAGAGAATTCTACTCATGGAGGAGGAAGTCTGTCTATGCATGCGACTATGACTCCCCCTCCTGTGGCAGTCCAGTCAGGAAACCGGAAAAATCCTCAGAAATTGGAGCAGGAGGATATAGAAAAAGAGTTTTGGCAGGTATGGGGCGACCATAGAGATCGGCTTTATCGTTACTGTTTGAGGTTGATGAACTCTAACCATGCAGATGCCGAGGATGCTTTGAGTGAGGCAATGGTGAAAGCATGGAATATGGTGCGCAAGTTTGCGGGGAAAATTGCTAATTTGCCTGCTTGGTTGATGACATTGACTCGCAACTTATGTCTCGATCTCATCCGCAAACGTTCTCGGGGTGCTGTGGGTGTTGATGATATAGAGTGGGTTGGTGATAGTGGAGAAATGGGTGTGGCATCGGCGGTGGAGTTGCCGGAGCAGGTTTTGGAGAAGGATGAGAGGTCAGTGGTTATTCGACGGGCGATCGCTTCTTTGCCCGAACGGATGCGGTTGACTTTTATTTTACATTTTTATGAAGAGCTGTCTTATGAGGAAATTGTCGAGCAGCAAGGAATTTCCATAGATTGTGTTTACAAGCGGATATCTCTGGCACGGAAAAAGTTGAAGTCGAAGTTGAGCCGTTATTTTATTGACTTTGATGGGTCGGTGTTGGGTGAGGGGCTGGAATTAAGGGAGGGCAAAGAGTCGCGGGAGAAACTGGAAGATTTAGCCAAAGTGTCGGTGCAGGATATATCGGCGACTCCAGGGGTGTCTGGGGAAGAGCAGAAGAGGGAAGAGTTGGAAGTGGTGAGTGTGGAAATTGCCCCAGAAAATTCTCAGGGGTTGGAGACGATGACGGTATCGGTGGCGGAAGAGTGTGTTGAGGTGGATGTGGCAGAAAAATCGGAGTTGGTGGATGGTGCAGGGTTGTCGAAGGGTATGGTTGAGGAAAAGATTGGAGATGGGGCAAATGTTTGTGATGAGAATGTGCTGTCGCTGATGAGGTTAGTTGTGTTGTTGAGTTCGATGTTGGGTGTGATATGGACTGGATGTGAAGAGGCTCCTTTTAATGAATGGTGGCGCAAGGGGTTGATGTGGCTGGGCGATCGAGGGGGTATCCTTACTGATGTTGTTTTACAGCGATCGTGGATAGTCTCGAAGTTGCTGAGTTTGAGAAGAGATGAGATTGTGGTGAGGAGATAGGGGGCGATGTCAATAAACCCTTACCCCATATTACAGCGGTTTTCATATAGGTAATGGTCCTCCTCCACGTTGCTTTGGATTCACAGTTCTATCGGGTTCGATAATGCCGCTCTGAAATTACGGACAAAAGTTAAACTAACTTGAAACCTTTGTGCTATTTGACGTTGAGAACCTTCTTGGTTTTGATAGGCCCTAAGCACAGGTCGGCCTAAATTTTGTGAATATGGTCTGGCCATTTTTGTTGTTTGGCGTTGGCGGAGCCTAGCGGCAGCTACATCGCTCTAGATAACTATTTTGGTCATGAGCCACATTTTACATTTTTGTGGTTCATTCATATGAAAAGCGCTTTCAATAATGGATAATTACCTCTCCCTAAAAGGGAGAGGATTGACCAAAAAGGAAAAAATTTATTTTCTTCCCCTTGAAAGAGTCGGCTTTAAACCTGATTGAAAGAGAAGGCTTTAAACCTGAATTATCTAATTATTTAATTGTTTAATTGTTTAATTGTTTCGGTAAGGGCAGGATGAGACGATTGAATGGAGATTGGACTTATCTAGAAAATGCCGAGGAACAATTGCGAATAGCATCTGAATTCTTATATTCATACAGTAATATTTGTGAGGGGGAATTGAGGCTGAGAGGAGAAGCAATCGCAAAAAAAAATCAGAAATTCCATGGCGAGATCGTTCTCTTTATAGAACTAGATAAATCAAGGAAGTTTGGCTTGAAGTCAGATATTCTTAGATTGGTTTTATGTTCTAGGAGCTATAGGTTCCAGTAAAAAATTCAAGGAATATAACGATGAAAAACGCGATCAAGTTTTTGGCAGTTTTGATTCTTGCTTGTACAGTAACTTTTGGTGTTCAAGTGAAGGCCGCGACTGCTATCACGAGTTACACTTTCAACCTGAGAAATCTTGAGCGAAATCCAGTTGAGATGTGGCTGTTTTTAGATAGTCCACAATTTTCTCAAGACCCTGGAGAAATTTTTCAAAACTCAAACACCTTCTTAGAGATTCCTCCATACACACCTGAGGAAACCCAGAAATTTGTAGCCCATGTGCAATACAAGCTTGAAGCAACGCAACAAAATGAACCTGTTGGGTTAGATACTTATATAACGTCGGATTTTTCAAAAGAAGTGGATTTAAAAAACGGCTATTTAGTGGAGTATAGTAGCGATAAGGGAGGATATCCAACTATAGAGGATTACAACACTAGTCGCCAACCTACATCAAAGAATCTGATTGCACAAACAAATAAATTTGAACCTGTGCCTGATTATTACAATGCTTTAACCTTTGGAGTTACTACAACCGAAGGCACGACTGGAGTAACCTGGGAACCAGAACCCAATATTGACTATACGATCACACCTACTCTCACATTTTATATAGCTACTGGGGAGTATCAAGAAAATGTACTGGCTCAAATTGATGCCACTTCTGCTGAGAATGCAAAAATTACAACGGGTTATGGTGGCGATTTCAATAACTTCAATAATGTTTGGGTAACCTACAACCAGGATGGAACTTGGACTGTAGAGAATCAACCCTGGCAGGACTAACCTTTTTGGCTGTGGGGCAGTTAGAAAATTTGGAATTAGACATCTAAGCTTTCTACTGTCTCCATTTTTCCCATTCTTTGTGTAACAATATCTTTAAGTAGGCTTGGTGGCAAAGTTAGCAAGTGGGAGAGGCAAGAGGTAAGAGTGGGTTAATGAAAAGCCGGTTTGTCCTAGTTTACAGCGCTTTTCAGATTGATGAACCACATCATCAATAACCAAAACTCAGTAGGGGCGAATGGCCATTCGCCCCTACTGTGGTCTACTGAAATTAAAACCGCTGTAAAATACATTTCGCCCTTACCTAGACACTTTTTGCACCTCTTCACTGCCTCAAGCACTTGCTTAATATAGATTTTTGAATTCTTCATTTTTTGAGAATAATTAATGTCGCTGCATAAATAACTTATGGAAGCTATATCTACCGATTTCTCTATTTATGTCACAATAATGAACCAAGTGACTAATGACTTCATTATTGTTTCTCAATCCAACAATCATGGTACTTATAACCCTCAATCTTTACCAACAACCATTATACACAAGGATCAGATATCCTTTACTTTGCAAGGAAGTATACTAACAGGTTCTGAAGGAAAGGTAACTTATGAAGAAGAGGGAACAGGAAAACGTATCACCTTTGCCTTTAAATGCCCTCGAATTGATAACAATTCTCTCTCTATTCCCTTAAATAATACCAGCTGTGACATTACATACTATGGATCGAATCAGTTTATTGAATGGAATCCTCATGGTACTAACTGGGGACCATCTAATAACTTTCCCAAGAGGGGACATCCTTTGCATGCACTGTTTGTTATAAGCTCGTGATTCAAACACTTTAGCTGGTAATTTATTTTTCAATTGTAACGGTAAAGTTCTGCTTTTTTCAGCAAGTCCTAATACACCATTTCCAATTCAGAGTTACCAACAGCAATCACCTCCCAAACCACAGTCATACTTTAGCAATGATGTTCTCCTGGAGTCAATAAAGCGATCGCCTCACTAAATTAAGACTGCAAACGTTCCTGCAACCAACTTTCCAAATCTACCAAACTATTCAAACTTAAAAACACCTTCACCAAATCCTCCACATCTGCTAAAGGCAAACCTTCTATCTGACTATTAATCTCTTCAGAAACCTCTCCAAAACGTTGAGTTATTAATAGCTTGATTAGAGCGATCGCTTGATCGTGCCGTCCTCTTGCTTCTCCAACTTCTTCTGCATAAGTTATCCGTCCTCTTTCATCTTGCATCGCTATCCCTCGGTTTTCAACTATCTCTAACTCCTCTGGACTCATATTAATAAAGTTGGCAATATTTAATGCCTGTTCTATTTCCGCAACTTCCCCCAAATTCTCTGGTATCTCATCAAAACTAGCCGCCTCTTGCAGAAAATAAATCCACTTATCTGTCAAACTCTCTAACTCTGACAAACTTTTTTTAAACTTCGGCAGTTCCACAAAAATTAACCGCAATTCTTTTTCCAAGCATTTAAACTTTTTAGTTTCCTCTTGAAACACAAATTTATTAATATAATCATCTTTATTAATATTATCATCACTATTTTTAAACAGAATAAAATCCGTAATTGTCAGAGCTATTACCGGATTTAATAAAGGATAATTCTCCCCTTTATCCAACTGATTAGCATAAGCTTTAGACAAATTGTAAGCCACCCTCTTATTAAAAGCAGTCATTCGTGCCATTTGCATTTCAATAATTACAATAGAACCATCAACCAAAACTGCTTTAATATCCAAATAAGTTTCTTTTAAACTGATAGTTTTACCAGGATTAAAAGGATTGACAATCGTTAAATCCTTAATAGTTTTTTCTCCATCATAAATTATCGCATTCAGAAAACTAATTAAAATCTCTTTGCTTTGCTCAGAACCAAAGATTTTTTTAAAAGCATAATCAACCTTGGGATTGATAAATTTCATAATAGCTTTTCTCCCTATAGAACCAGAAGTATTACTAAACATTTTAAGATAAAATCCAGTAGTATTAGTATAATTCATGCCTTAATTGGGTTTGGAAACCAAACCCCTACCAAATTTGGAGTTTTTGCCAATACTGTCAGACTATCGCCTAAATATCACTAATTATTGTGCAAAAAGAGCGATCGCCTTACTCAATTAAGACCTCAAAACTTCCTGCAACCAACTTTCCAAATCTGCCAAACTATTAAAACTTAAAAATACCTTCACCAAATCCTCCACATCAGAACCAAAGATTTTTTTTAAAGTATAATCAAGCTTGGGATTGATAAATCTCTTATGTGCTTGATCCCATTATTTAAGAAACTATTTTTGTTTTGGCCACTAAATAAAAATATAGCAGATGGGAAAATTTCCAGTTTTGTAGGTAAGATATAGTTTGAGTAAAAATTATAAGTATTCATGTCAGCATTCAGCTATTAACAGTCAGGTCTGAGCTTATTAATAAAAGAAGCAAGCATCAGTTTAACTTCTCCTACGATTTTCAGCCTGAGAATTAAAGCTATAAAAACAACGAATTTGAGTAGTAAACTTTTACAATACAATAGTAAATTTTTGTGGTGGGAAATATAGATGTATCTTGGAAACTGATAGCTAATAGCTGACAGCTGAATTATTACTTATTGATTATAATTAGACTCTTTGTTTAAGTTATTCTCGCTAATTTTTCAGTGGAGTGAAAGATGCTTTTGTTAGTAATTGAAGTAAATATAATTATATCAATTTTTGGCTTTTACCTAGCTTGGAAAATCTGGAGATTTAAACAGATATTATTAAAATTAGAACGCAATCTTAGCTTAATAGAAAATTGCACCAATAATATACTCACCAAAACACCTGAATTTCTACAACTTCGACTACAAAAGGTAAATCAACTACGACAACTATATCAACAACTGGATGGACAAGTTCAACAGGTGCAGCAAGTAATATCCATGTTTTGGTTGCTCAGAACAATTTGGCTTCGTTATAGTAGAATTTGGCGTTAAAGTAATAGATTTCTTGCAGAAGTCAGGGAATAGGGAACAGGGAATAGGGGTATGAAATTATTTATTTGAGTCTGGAATTAATTTAAACAAAATTGTGCTACTTACGAATCACCTCATCCCCCAATCTCCCTATCAATCTTTAGTAGCAAACATCATCAACATTGATATAATTAAGAGTGCTCATATAGAAAAATCACAATTTTCATTCTCAACATCTTAAATATATCTATAATAAATTGTAAAAATGTCCAATAAAAAATCTGGGTTATTTATCAGTGGTTTACTGCTAGGTTCGGCCATAGGTACAGCAACAGGATTATTAATAGCTCCGAAAAAAGGCCAAAAAACAAGACAGTTGGTAAAAAAATCGGCATCAGCCATTCCACACCTTGTAACAGACTTGTCCACAAGTGTCAAATTTCAAACAGACCGCTTTTCAGACTCTGCTACTAATACTTGGGAAGAAATCTTAGAAAGACTCAAAGTCGCGATCGCTGCTGGATTAGAAGCTAGTCAAAAACAGAGAGAAATATTATCTCAAACAGAAACCAAAGAACCTGAAGTTTCAGTTGAAATATCCAGAAAAGAGGGAATAGAAAATATTGATTAATGGATAATGGATAATGGATAATGGGTAATTACTTCTGGTTAAAACCATCCTTGATTAAATATAAGGAAATATCCTAGCACTTTTTTTCCCCTTGAAAGGGGAGGATTTTAACCTGAATTATTTCATTAATAATTAATGATTATTAGTTATTCGGTAATAAGTAATTTTATAAGAAGTCAGAAGTTGTTTTGATAACGGGAATTTTGAGCAACCCTCCCAAAAAATTCGCCTTAAAAGGCGGGGTTTTATACCCGATTATTTTGATAATTTATCGATAATAATTGGTTTAATTTTGGGGGAGTTCTAGTAGTAATAAATAAGATAAAATTAAAGTTATAAACTTTTTCTCTAAACTTATCAGAGTTCCAAAAGCAGTCATTCTTGTTAAGATAATCCAGGTATAGGAAATTATCATTCCCCTTCTGAGGCGAAATACCTGTGAATGACCCTTTATTTTGGTTAGTATTATCCTTATTATTAGTTGCCTTTAGCCTGACAACTGTATTAATTGTCACTTTACCTGCAATGTTAGCATTAGCAAGAGCAGCTCGTAGCATTGAAAAACTAGCTGATACCCTAGAGCGTGAACTACCACCAACCTTAGAAGCAATACGTCTTACTGGTATAGAAATTAGTGAGCTAACTGATGATGTAAATGATGGTGTTCAAACTGCAGGAGAAATTGTCAAACAAGTCGATGAAAGTCTTGATCATGTTCGTCAACAAACTCAGCAAGTTCAAACTACAACGAAAAGTATTTTTACTGGTATTAAAGTAGCTTGGAAAACATTTAGTGGTAAAACACAGGCAAAAAAAAATACAAGGAAGCAATAAAACCATGCTCCATCTTATGCTCACAAATAGTAAGTAGTTGTGCTAAATAAATTTAGTTTAGAAAGAGAACAGGACGTCAAAAGGATGTGTAATTAATTTTGTATAGGAATTTAATCAAAATAATCTTCCCAAATTTAATTAAAAATATTCCTCCTACTCCTAAAACTAAAGACTCTAGTCTGATACCAAATTCGGTTATCAAAAGCTACTTGCTCAAATTCTTTTAATCCTTTTGCCCTCAGCATCAGTGCCTTATCTTCACAATAAACCTTCTTTCTAAACCAGGTTCAGTATAAATTAAAATTCTTAGAGGAAACAAAAGATTGATAGTAAAGAAATTAACTCAGACTCTATATATACTACATATACCACTACACATTTAGCTTAATAAATTGGTAAATCCTATTTGCGTTTTTGCAGGGGCAAAGCTAGGGAAGCATTTCCAAAGGACAAAGTTAGTCAGAGATTACTTTTGAATTTTGAATTTTGAATTTTTAATTTTCCTATTAATTTTGAATTTTGAATTTTGAATTATCCTAAGCTACTATCATTGAGCCAACCCCAGCATCTGTAAGGATTTCCTGCAAAAGTACATGAGGAACTCGGCCATCAAGAATATGAGCTGCTCGAACTCCCTGAGCTAAACTCCTGACACAACAATTTACTTTAGGAATCATCCCACCAGATACAATTCCTTTTTCAATTAATCCTCTTGCTTCTTGGATATCCAATTTAACAATTAAAGTATCTGGATTATGATAATCTTCTAAAATTCCCGCTGTATCTGTAAGGAGAATCAACTTTTCTGCATCCATGGCCGCAGCAATTTCACCCGCCACTGTATCAGCATTAATATTGTAGGGTTGTCCTTGATCGTCCGTCGCTACACTAGATACCACTGGAATATAGCCATTATCAACTAGGGATTGTAAAATATCTATCTTGACGTTGCTTACTTCTCCAACAAAACCAATTCCTTCTCTCCCTTCTGGACGTGCTTGAATTAAATTGGCATCTTTACCACACAAACCTACGGCAGATCCTCCAGCTTGATTAATTAAAGAAACAATTTCTTTATTGACTTTTCCCACCAATACCATTTCCACTACTTCCATTGTCGGCGCATCAGTAACCCGCAAACCATCCTTAAACTGGGGTTCAATTCCTAGTTTGCCCAACCAAGAGTTAATTTCTGGACCACCACCATGAACAACAATGGGACGTATACCGACACAAGATAATAATACAATATCTCTAATTACTTGATCTTTTAGACTACTATCTTTCATAGCCGCACCGCCGTATTTCACGACTACTTTACGACCAGCAAATTTTTGAATGTAAGGTAGTGCCTCACTTAGCACTTTGACTCGGCTGATTTCTGAGTTATTTTTTAAGTCTGTACTTTTTAGCATACACAGTTGGTCACTTTGAAATTCTTCTTGAAATTGGCCATAATGTGAAAAGGTAAAATTTAGTCCCCTCACGATGCCCACTTTATGTTTTTCTCTTACCCGCCTGCAACATCCTTTCCTCTTTTTGGTCTAGAGGTACGCTCTATATTAAATCGCAAATTCAACGGCTTCTCTAGAAACTTCTAACCTTCTAGCCTAACCTAACAGGCATAAATAGGTTAACACATTACTGTGAAAACCACAACATGAATATATTTTCCTATTCCCTATTCCCTATTCCCTAAAATAAAATCTACTAACTAAGATTTGCTGATTATAGCAATTTTCAAATTTCATAGAATACAGAGATTTTGGCTTAAAAGCAGAAGGCACTTATGCTGAGGGCAGAAGTTTTGTAGTCTACCTTGGTGAAAATCGCTATAACTATCAAAGCATTGACAAATTAAAGTCAAGTGCCTTTTTAGGTTGAAAAAAGTTTGAGCTTTTCAGTCCCTAGAGCTGCAAAAAGTCAGCATTTTAGGCAGACAAGAGCAGAAAAATTACTCTGACAATTTTTCCTCCTACATCCTCAATACAATTAGAATTCCCCGTTCCGCCTAACTCCTGTCTCCTGTCTCCTGTATCCTGACTCCTACCCTCACCCATAAGACTTTTTCAGCAAACCCTAATTAGTTGTTTTTTACTTTCCAAAATTGACTAATAGGGAAATACAAAACAGGTGCCCAAAGACTACTAATAACAGCAGAACCCAAAGCAACTTGCTTATAGTGAATCCAAACTTCTGCAAAGCTTTGATTGGTAATTAATCCAAACTGAATTGCCATGAAAGTTTCTGCAATAATAGCCATAATAAATGTCACTAAGGCTATAGAAATAAAATCTTCTTGAAGATAGCGTTTTTTCTGTAAAAAAGCTGTGACAAATCCGACAAAAACTAAAGGAATAATATGGGTAGGATAGGGAGCTGTCATAGCGTCTTGAATTAATCCTAAAACTAAGCCAGCTACTATACTTCCTATAATGGAGCTATGGGTACTCCAAGTAACTACCCAAATTAATAACCAGTTAGGTCCTATTCCAAAAATTTCCATTCCAGGAATACGAGTAAGTAATAGTAATGTACAAAGCAGTACCGAGGTAATTATGATTAGTAATTTATAAATTGTTTGCTGAGATAAACTAGACATCGGATTAGAAAGTACCTTTAATAATTTTAAATAACTTAATTCTTCAATTTTTGAGTACAACAAAATTTTTTTGAGAAAAAAGGTAATATATATTTTTCTCTCGACTTTCCTTTGATTGATATATTATTAATTAACTTTCCGCTTTATTCTGTTTATTTGGATAAACATTCACCCATTCCAAAATATTTAGTGGGGCTGATAACTTAATAATAGCCTCTGGAGCAGGAGTATTAGTTAAATTAATTGATTCAACTGTTCCTACAGGCCAACCTGCTGGAAACAATTGACTATAAGCAGAAGTAGATACAACATCACCAACTTTAATATCAGGAATATCATCAAAAAATTCTATTACAGCCGTATCATCACCCCTACCTTTCATAAAACCCATCTGACGACTTCTAATAATTCCCACACCAACTTTACTGCTTGGATCGCTAACTAATAATACCTGGCTAGTATTAGGTGTAACGCTAGTTATTCTACCTACTAAACCACCAGTTCCCATCACAATAAAACCCTCTTGAATACCATCTTTACTACCTCTTCCCAAGGTTAATTTTTTCCACCAATAATCTGCACTTCTACCGATAACAGGAGCTACTATTCCTTTCAAATTTTTAGTTTTTGTATAATTCAAAAGTTGTGTGAGACTCGTATTTTGTTGCTCTAATTCTTGTAATTTAATTTCTAGTTCTTTGATCCGAGCATTAACTAATACTTCTTGTTGAATAGGACTAGGTTGAAATGGTAGGCTAACCCAATTGTAAATTTCAAAAAATAAAGAACCTTGAGTTTGTTTAACCCAAAAAGCTGCACTTATTGCTAAAACTAACAATGCAGCTTTTCGCATCATTTTTAAGCCTCGACGACGCAATATTTGCATTAGTAAAACCTTTTAAAATCACTACTACTTTATATTTTTTACTATTGTTAGAAGTCAAAAGCAGGAACTTTTGTAATAGAATAGTTATGTAAGGATTTAGGTATTAGCCTTCAGCTTTTACTTGGTAATAATTCTACACCTAGTCATTAGTGAGAAAGATAGCTAATATACTTTTAGAGTAACTTTTAATTTTCGTTCAATCTTTCAGCTCTGATTCTTTCTTCAAAAAGAATAAGTTAATAGCTGATAGCTAATAGCTGATAGCTAATAGCTGATGGCTAAATGCTTACATATTTTTACTTAATATATTTGCTAATAGCTAACATTTAATTCGGAAAAATACAATTAACTATTAGCTATTAGTAATTTCCATAAGGAATAACTAAAAAATTATACGCCTCATAGCAATTTATATGAATTAATACGATTGCTTTAGTAACACTTCAGTCATTAATTAATTAAGACAGGCATTTGGAACTTTTTTGTTAATTTGAGTCAAGTTAATGGTAATTATTCTTAAGATTACCGAAAAAATCAATATTTCAAGCCTCTCTTGTCAAGGATAAAAAGCGGTCGAAGTATGGGGAGGAAACCTTGCCATATCCAATCTCCCCTTGAAAACAAAAAAATTCCTTTTAACCTAATCCTTCTATTACAGAAGAGGTAATTATTAATTATTAATTGTTAATTATTAATTATTGAATTCTACTAAAGTCCCTTAGTTGATACCAAGATAACATAACCAGATTTTAGCGAACTGGCCCACTGAAAAACCTTTCAAGCTGTTTAAAATTCTCTAAAACACGGCCAGTACCCAAAACTACACAAGAAAGGGGGTCTGCTGCAATATGAGTAATAATACCAGTTTCATGGCTAATCAAAGTATCTATCCCCTTTAACAAAGCACCACCACCAGCCAACATAATACCCCTATCTATAATATCTGCTGCTAGTTCAGGGGGAGTACGTTCCAAAGTTCGCTTAATTGCCTCTATAATTATAGATAAGGGTTCGCTCAGACTTTCTCGAATTTCTGCTGCTTTGACCGTTACAGTCCTCGGCAAACCTGATAATAAATGTAAACCCCTAACTTCCATAGTTACCTCATTATCCTCCTGAGAAGGATAAGCAGAACCTAATTTAATCTTGATATCTTCCGCAGTTCGTTCACCTATGACCAAGTTATGGACTTTTTTCATATACTGAATCACAGCATCATTCAGTTCATCCCCAGCTACACGCACAGACTCACTCAGAACTGTACCTTGTAAACTAAGAACAGCAACTTCTGTAGTTCCCCCACCAATATCCACAATCATATTACCAGTAGGTTCGGCCACCGGTAAGCCGGCACCAATAGCTGCAGCAACAGGTTCATCAATTAACCGTACATCCCTAGCACCAGTGTGACTAGCAGCGTCCATTACAGCTCGTCTTTCTACAGCAGTTACTCCGCTAGGAATACCAATAACAATTCTTGGAGATACTAAGGTTTTTCCGTCATGGACTCGCCTGATAAAATGCTTTAGCATTAATTCTGCTATATCAAAATCAGCGATAACCCCATCCTTTAGAGGTCTTGTTGCAACTACATTTGAGGGAGTTCGCCCTAACATCTTTTTAGCTTCTTCTCCCACTGCGATAGAAGTTTTTTGCTCCTGATCAATAGCTACCACAGATGGTTCTTGAAGAACAATACCTTTTCCAGATACATATACAAGTGTGTTCGCAGTACCCAAGTCAATTCCCATGTCCCGAGACAAGGAAAAGCGATTTATCAGACCCACTGGATTTTGACCCCCAAAATTAAATTGTAACTTTGTGTAATAATTTATTTATAAAGAAAAATACAGAGGTGGATTAAATTTATGTTTTTTACTCCTCAGTATACTAGGACTGTATCAAAGAATGATGAAAGCAAGTTTGACTGTCCTTAGTTTTTTAGTGCGACGCAATAGGGACAAAATCCGGAGGAAGTATTAGATTAGGGGTTGCTTGAGTAATAAGTCCTTTGAGAATATTATTTGAAATTATATGTTAAATTAAAATCTGGTGTAGCTGAATAAATTTATTATCTTATAGGAGTGAGGAGTCAGAAGGGAGTTTTTTTCCAGAACTACAGGGTGGAAAAATTATATATGTTTCTCATTTAATTTTTCGACTCTAGACAAATATGATAAATAGATTTTCATACCTTAAATCAGCAACTCCTAAAATTTAATTCATAAATAATTATAGAAATAGTATATGAGTCTAAATGTTGTAACTTTAGTTGGTAGGGTAGGTGGTGACCCTAATGTTAAATATTTTGAGTCAGGTAGTGTAGTTTGTAATTTGACTTTGGCTGTAAATCGTCGTTCAAGTAAGACTGATCAACCAGACTGGTTTAATTTAGAAATGTGGGGCAAAACTGCAGAGATTGCTGCTGACTATGTTCGTAAAGGTAGCTTGATAGGAGTAAAAGGTGTTTTGAAATTTGAATATTGGCAAGATCGTAATACAGGGGCAAATCGTTCTAAACCTGTAATTAGAGTAGAGCAACTAAACTTACTCGGTTCTAAACGTGATACCGAGCAAGCTGCTTCAGCAAGCTATGATGAATTCTAATTTTAAAATTTAATAAAAATTATTTTGAATGATTCAACTTTAGAGGAAATTCTTAAACTTGTTAGTCAAAAAGCTGAAGCTGTAGAAATTTACTATTTATCAACTGAGGATACCCCAATAAAATTTGAAAATATTTAAAATTTCTACAAACTAAAGCTCAAGAAGGAGTAGCTCTGAGATTAATTTATCGAGGTAGATTGGGTTTTGCTAGTTAAACAGATTTGACAAGAATTGAAGATTTAGTTGATGCCACTATTCAAACAGCAAAGGTTAGCGATATTGTATAATTGAAATTTGCTTGTTCTTATCATTTTAATTCGCAAAAATTAGACGATAACTAGCCTCAAGTTAACGAATTAATCACATCAGGTCAAGAAATTATTGAAAAAATTCATTATTACAATCCACATATTCTAGTAAATATTGATTTTAATATTCGGAAGAAAAAAGTTGAAATTTTGACTAACACTGGTGTCTATGCTCAAAAATTTAATTAATTACTTAGTGCTAATATGTATGGTAATTTAGTTCAGGATGAAGACTTTCTCCAAATATCTAATTCAGATGCAGACGCCCTCTAGACATCAATAAACTACTTTCCCAGTTAATCCAAAAATATAAATGGGCGGAAAACTCAGCTAACATAAATAGTGGAAATTTCCCTGTATTTTTTACTCCTAAAGCAGTAGGAAGAGCGATCGCTTTTCCTTATGGAAAACTGTTTTGTCTGGACAAGCTATAGTCCAAAAAGCTTCTCCTCTTGCGAATAAGGTAGGAGAATTTTTGACCCCAGTTTTACTCTCTTGGAAAACCCGAATATTGGGCTTTATGCTTGTCCCTTTGATGATGAAGGTTTGCCAACTATGGACAAAACCTTTATAGAAGCAGGCGCAGTCAAAAGCTTTGATTGGGACAAAAAAAGGGCTGCTCTTGCTGGGTGCAAGTCCACTGGCAGTTTCCGAAATAAACTATCTCAGTCTACTTCTAGTTTAGTCAAATTGAGTATTAGTCCTGGGCAAACTTCTGAGAATAAATTGATTAGTAGTATAAAAGAAGGTTTAATAGTAGATCGGTTATTAGGGGCTAGTCAATTAAATAAACTAGCAGGAGAATTTTCTGTCAATTTAGACTTGGGTTATAAAGTAGAAAATGCTCAGATAATAGGTCGAGTTAAAAATACAATAGTGGCAGTTCATTAATGGATAATGGATAATGGATAATAGATAATAGATAATTACCTCTCCCTAAAAGGGAGAGGATTGACTAAAAGGAAAAAATTTATTTTTTTCCCTTTAAAAAGTGAAGCTTTCAAGCTGAATTATTTAATTATTAATTATTCGGTAATATTTTTGAAACATTTTAAAATTTAATAGATATTGGCAATTTTCCAGAGTTAGTTAGTGGTAGTTACTACCTACCATTTATCTTATTTCAAAAATTAGGTGTAGCAACAAGGCAGGATTAGATATGAAAGTGCTGAAAGTTATTTTTATTAGTTTTTTAACAGTTTTATTACTCAGTGGATGTGTTCAATATGAAGTTGGAATAGATTTTCAGACTCAAACCCACGGTGAGATTGTACAACATATTAAACTAGCAAAGAAGTTACGCAATTTTAGTCGCGAGATAGTTTCTGATTGGTTAAAAAGTTTAGAAACTAGAACCGAGCGGTTAGAAGGAAAAACTAAAAGAATATCTAGACAGGAAATTCTAGTTACAATTCCTTTTAATAATGGTGCTGAGTTGAAAGAAAAATTCAATAGTTTTTTTCAACCGATGGATTTAGTAGAATCTCAAAATTATTCCCCAGAAGCTACAGCAGATTTACCAAAATTAGCATCATATATTGATGTGAATCAGAATAATTTTTTTGTGGCATTAAGGAATAAATTAAGTATGAATTTAGATTTACGATTGTCTACATCTAATAGCAAAGTTGTAATTAATCCAAATGAGTTTTTAGATGTGGATTTTCAGTTAACTACACCTTGGGGTTTTAGCAATATCCAATCAAGTAAAAATAATACAATCTACTATCAAAACGATCGGGAAATTATCTGGAAACTCAAGCCAGGAGAAATCAATTCGTTAGATGTGGTATTTTGGATTCCTAGCCCTATAGGAATAGGTGCAATTTTCATCAGTTTATTTGTTTATTTAGGTATAGCCTTAAAATATCAAATATTACCTACTTTAGGAATAAGTAAAAACTAACGAGCATAGTAAATTTACTAAATTCCTAAACAAAATAATCCTAGACTTTTCAAGACTTCAGTTATGAAGTAATCAGTAAGTAAAACTAATGTTTTTAACGATTAGTTTGGATTAAGCTAAGATATATTATACCTAATAACTCTACTCCTTACCAAAAAATGAGTGTATACGCCTCCCCTTTTAAGGGGATGAAAAAATATTTAATTCAGTATTTCAAGCCTCCGACTTCAGTCAGAGGTTCACTGATAACTGATAACTGATAACTGAAATGACTCCCTACTCCCTATCTTAAGTATTAGATAGTTTCTCAATTAAGATCGGACTTACCATGACAAAATATCTTGCCAGTTTATACCTTTCATGTATAAACTTAAGATATTGACCATTCAAGCATAAGTTGAAACAAAAACAATGAAACCGATAAACTTTTTGCTGATTTTCTTAGTTTGTTTAGCGTTAGTTATCTTTAGTTTACAAAATACCCAACTAACAACTATCAAAATTATTGAAGGTATTGAGTTAGAAGCTCCATTATCTGTAGAACTGGTAATTGCCACAGGATTAGGAGCAATTCTAGCATGGCTATTCAACTTATGGTCAAGAATGCAAAATACCATAGGAAGTATCGGACAAATGCGAGAAATTCGTACCAGAAATAAACGCATTCAAGAATTACAAGAAGATGTAGAACGCTATGAAGAGGAACTCAAACAAAGAGCTAGTTTGCCAACAGCAGAAACTTTTTCTGAACCAGTACAATCTACTGAAGTAGAAGCTTCTAAATAAAAGTATAATTAGTTCAATTATGACTTTTTATTTCATTAATCTCACACCCATAGGAAAGTGTGAGATTAAACGTTAATAAATTGCAAGGATAATTGATAATTATTGATATTTAAAAGTATAGTGCTACGCATTAAGGTTAGGACATTTATAAATCCTCAAATTCTTTGACAGTTTACTATTCCCTATTCCCTAGCGCGTAGCGCTATACAATTGAAGTAGATAAAAAAACTACAGCTATGACAATTGGAATTCCCCAAGTTTCAGAAACCCTTTCAGAAGGAATAGCCCTATTAACAAACCTAGCAGAAAAGGGAGAAATTAATCCTTGGGATGTCCAAGTAATTGAAGTAATAGATCGCTACTTAAGTAAACTTACTCCTGAATCAAATATTTCTACAAGTGACGATTTTGCCAATTTATCTCAGTCAGGCCAAGCATTTTTATACGCATCTATATTAGTCTGGCTAAAAGCAGATCATCTAGCTAATTCAGAATCATCTGAAAATAATTCAGAGATATCTGAAATAGTACAAATTCCAGAAGCAGAAAATTTTGAAACACCAAAAATACCACTAAAACTAGAGCAACAATTGCGTCGCCGTGCTGTAGCTCCTTCCCCTCGAAAACGTCGAGTCACCCTTCAGGAATTAATTGAACAATTACAGCTTATTGGATCTGCTATAGAAGATAGAAAAGCACGTCCTCGTATTCGCAAAACTAGCGCCAAAGCAAGAGCGCAAGCTGTAAAAGTTATTGCAGAATTAGCTCACCAGGAAAACTTAGTCGAAACAGCTACTGATCTAGAACAGTTTCTTCTAGAAAAATTGCCACAGATAAGTGAAGGTTGGTTAGAATTTGAAAATCTTTTAGAGTTGTGGTCTTCAAGATTAGAGTTGAAAGCTGAAAAACAAGAAAATGAACATATTAATTTCCCAGTGAAGTCTGATCGAGTTGGTGTATTTTGGGCATTACTCCTACTTTCTGCTCAGTCTAAAGTTGAGTTATCCCAAGAAGAATTTTACCAAGAAATCAAAATTGGTACTATTTCATCAGACTCCCAGTCGGAAAAACTTTCAGATGATAAAATTTAATCCCTTGAAAAACAGCCTTGTATAATAGAGGACATTTGAAATCTCTATAATACTTAGGTAGGGTTGGCTTTTGGAAAGTCTTTTTGCTGAGGTAGGGAATAGGGAATAGTTAAGAGTCAGGAGAAATGGAAGTTACAGATAAGGTGATCGTTCTGATAGCCAGAGTGATTTTTCAGCCCTTGTCACCCCAAAATCCGCTCCATGCATGAGCATGAAGCAGCTCAAAACCTGCTACTTTTTCAACACCCAAAAAAGTTAAAAGTTTATCTGTAAATGCTTTGAGATTTAATCAGCAAACCTAGGTATATAGTGTCAAAAATTATGTTTACAGCTTTGGTTGGTAGAAATTAAGTTATCAATAGGGAAATTCATAGAATATCAAAGAGTCAAAGGTTTTCTATCTAATAAAAATCTTTTGGTTTTTCAATATTAATGCAGTGAGTCATTGCACCGATCTGTCTATATATTGGGTGAAAAGCCTGAGTTATAGAAGTTGAAGCCAAGGGCGCGGAAATTTATAAATGCTCAAACGAGGGTCAGGGATTACTTTTTAATTTTTACTTTTTAATTTTTACTTGTACGTAGTGCCATACTTCTCAATCAGGAAAGTGAAAAATTATTATTCCGCTTTTCTGCCTGTTGAAGTGAGGTTTTAACAGAATTGGTATTGTAAGTTGAGAACACAGATAATAACTATTTTAGTATTTTTGAGATTTTTAAGGTGGAGGAGACCAAAATGAAAGCCATGATTCTGGCAGCAGGTAAGGGAACTCGTGTTCGTCCAATCACTCAACGCATTCCTAAACCAATGATTCCTATTCTACAAAAACCAGTAATGGAATTTTTGGTAGAGTTGCTTCGTCAACATGGTGTTGACCAAATTATGGTTAATGTGAGCCATTTAGCAAAGGAAATAGAGGACTATTTTCGTGATGGCCAAAAGTTTGGGGTAGATATTGCTTATTCTTTTGAAGGACGAATTGAGGATGGAAATTTGATTGGGGAGGCACTAGGTTCTGCTGGTGGTATGAAGCGAATTCAAGACTTTTATCCTTACTTTGATGATACTTTTATAGTCCTTTGTGGTGATGCTTTGATAGATTTGGATTTGACTGCAGCACTCAAATGGCACAAAGAGAAAGGATCGATGGCTACTGTAATTATGAAATCTATTCCTCGCGAACAGGTTTCTAGTTATGGTGTTGTGGTCACAGATGAAACAGGGCGAATTCAATCTTTTCAGGAGAAGCCAGAAGTTGAAGAAGCTCTTAGCACCAATATTAATACTGGTATTTATATTTTTGAGCCAAAAGTGCTTGATTATATTCCCTCTGGTGTTGAATTTGATATTGGTAGTCAGTTGTTTCCCAAGTTAGTAGAGATAGGGGCACCCTTTTATGGCATAGCAATGGATTTTGAATGGGTGGATATTGGTAAGGTGCCGGATTACTGGCGAGCAATTAGAGATGTACTTCAGGGGCAAATTAAAAATGTTTCTATTCCTGGTAAAGAGGTATTTCCAGGAATTTATACTGGCTTAAATGTGGCAGTTAACTGGGATAAGGTTGATATTGAGGGACCTGTTTATATTGGTGGTATGACCAGGATTGAAGATGGTGCTAAAATTGTTGGACCTACGATGATTGGTCCTAATTGTTGGATTTGCAGTGGTGCGACTGTTGATAGTAGTGTAATTTTTGAATATTCTCGTTTGGGGCCAGGAGTTCGTTTAGTGGATAAGTTGGTTTTTGGCCGTTATTGTGTAGATAAGACTGGAGCATCTATTGATGTTCAAGCTGCTGCCCTTGATTGGTTAATTACTGATGCTCGTCATCCTTTCCCTTCTACTCCTCCTGCGGAACGTGAAGCAATTCAGGATATTTTGCAGGAAAATGGCGGTTAACTTGAAGTAATCAGGAAGTAAGCATTCAGCTATCAGTTATTAACTTATTCTTTATTGAAGGAAGAATTAGAGTTGTATAGATTGAGGAACAATTAAAGGTTACTCTCAAATCGTGCGACTCGTTGGCCACTAAACCAGGAAAACTGGGCATAAATGGCCGTTTCCAAGTCAATACATGAGGGCAACCTCGACATGGGAATAACTCTTATTACCTTAGTGGTGAAATTCCACTCGCCTTGTTGTTAGGTTGACAGTATAGACCACGGAGTAGAGACTGAATATCAATCTCCGAAGCTGGTTTAAAAGCGGGAAAATACCAGTTACCGAGGAACGATACCGCTAGCAGAGGCTGACAAGTGGACGAAGAGGAAGG
>NZ_JAAHHT010000179.1 GCF_010672085.1 Okeania sp. SIO3I5 | reverse complement strand
TCAGAAAATATAAAAAGGAGATAGGGAATAGGCAATAGGGAATAGGCAATAGGGAATAGGCAATAGAGAATAGGCAATAGGGAATAAGGAGGAAGAAATCAACATAAATATTTGTCGCTTAAAAAGTCTCGGAATATATGTACTGAATACTTCTTTATCTACCAAATTTCAATCTCTTGAATTATTATCGCTTTTAGATTCACATCACAAGTGATGCTCTCTTAATACTTATTTTACAAACAGTCTCTAAAAATAATTTAATTCATACCTAATTCTCTTTGAGAAATTTGGTATTTCAGAATTAAGAGTTTAGAATTGAGAATTCATAATTCAGATATTCATCAGACTAAGTATATGAAGTATAGATATTAACAATTAAGTGTTTATAGTGCAGGCAAGATGCCCGCGATGGGTGTACCGCACTAAGGTAGAATCTGTTGTATATTTAAAACCTGTTTTTAATGCTATAAAAATATAGCAAAATGCCCAAAAATGCAAAAAATAAATACGAGTAAAATTAATCGAAAAAATCTGCCATTGTTACTAAGTTCAATTTTGATATTAGTAGGAGCAATTTTCATAATTCCCTATGGTGATTTTCAGGAAGTTAATACAGTACAAAAATTCTGGATTGGTATCGGCATAATGAGTTTAGGATTTATAATTTCCTGGGCAATTAAATCAATTAATTATGCGTGGTTTTGGAGCATTACTATCCTAGCTAGACTAATATTAATTCCCATGGAACCGTGGAGTGATATTTGGCGTTATTTGTGGGAAGGTTACATTCAAAACTTTGGTTTTAGTCCTTATGATTTAGCTCCAAATGCTGTAGAGTTAATTCCTTATCGAACAGAATGGTGGTCATTAATGAATCATCCTGATGCTTCTGCTATTTATCCACCTTTAAGTCAATTAGCATTTCGATTTTTAGCAGTAATTAACCCATCAGTATTTATATTTAAGTTAGCTTTTATCTTGGCTGACTTAGGAATTTGTTGGTTATTAAGTAGAAAATTTAGCCTAGAAAAAATTTTAATTTATGCTTGGAATCCTCTAATTATATATTCCTTTGCTGGGGGTGGTCATTATGACAGTTGGTTTATCTTACCATTAGTAGCAGCATGGTTAGCCTTTGATAATAATCGTTGGTATTGGAGTAGTTTTTTTATTGGAATAAGTGTAGCGATTAAATGGATGTCATTACCAATTTTATTATTTCTAATTTGGCAGAAAATATTAGATAAACAGGAGCATAATATTTACCGTAAAATTAAACAAGCAATTTTTTTATTATTACTTGGTTTATTGCCAACGTGCATTGCTGCTCTTAATTTTTGTGAACCTGGAAAATGTTCAGTAATTCCTATCAGTTCAAATTTTGTTGTTAATGGTCGTAGTGCTGAATTTATTCCGTATTTAGTTAGCTTTATTTTTTTGGAAAAATCAACAGAATATAATAATTTAATTTATGGAATTCCACTGGTTCTAGGAGTAGGAATTTCAATCTGGAATATTCATAAATTTGTTAACTTCACTGAATCCTATTTTTTTATATTATTAACTTTATCTCCAATAGTTCATGCTTGGTATTTTACCTGGTTAATTCCCTTTGCTGTAGCAACTAGAAATTTAGGTATAAAATGGGTTAGTTTATCAACATTTATTTATTTTATTTTGCCATATAGGCAAATTTTAGGAGATAACAGTTGGTTATTAACAACAATGGAAAGATTTTGGTTATGGTTACCTCTAATAATCGGATTTATTTGGAGCAACTGGAGAGAAAAAAAATTCAGAATCCCTAAAAATGAACTCTAAATTTTCTAGATAGATTAGGTGTCATTTCAGTTATCAGTTATCAGTTAACAGTTATCAGTACCTCTGCAATAAGGAGACTTGAAATAAGGAATATCTTCTTTTCTCTTGGTCAATTGGATATGGCGTTTAGCTAGCGCAAAACGCCATCCCACCCTTCGGGAAGCTCCGCTTTTCATGTCGCGCAGCGTTAACGTAGTTATGCGTAGCAAAACGACCGCTTTTTATCCCCTTAAAAAGGGAGGCTTTAGACCACAATTTTTCGGTAATATCATGTCCGGATAATCAGTGATAAAAAAACCTTTTCCCTTCTCACCTTTTCTCTCCTTCTGCTTCCCCCCCCCTTTCAAAGCTATCCCTGATCAGGAACTCTTGAAACCCTTGTGGGAGGGTGGTCCGGATGGGGAGGATGGGGAGGAAGAATTCTGTCTACATTCATAAAAAAGTGTATTGAAAAATACTTTTTTCTCCTGAAAAAGCCGATTCAAGACTTAAACATAACTTGTCTATGTTGTCAAGTTTTATGAAAAGAGAAAGATGTTTATAAAGCATAGCTTTCAAAGAGGGGTAGAGGGGATGCCTTCTGCCTTACCTCCTCATGCATTGTAAGTATTCAACCGGACATGATATAATTAACGATTACAAATTTTCAGATTCTTCTGGTTTATTAACAAATCCATTAATGAAACTAGAAACCAGAGATAAAACAATTGCTCCAATAACTGCAGGCCAAAAACCATCTACTTCCAAACCAGGAGTAAAATATCCTGCTAATGAAAGAGAAATACCATTTACTACTAACAAAAATAATCCCAAAGTGAGAATTGTCAGAGGCAAAGTTAGAACCGTTAAAACTGGTTTAACTATCGCATTTACTAATCCTAAAATAATCGCTGCAACTGCAGCAGAAGGAATACTATCAATTCTTACACCAGGTACAACAAACGCTGTAACTAAAAGTGATATAGTTGCCATCAACCAAGTCAATAAAAAACGTCCCATAACTGTTGTTTTAACCTCCTAACAAAATTGGAAAAATTATTTGCTCTAATTTAGATAAACTAACCTAAATAGTTTACTTATTATAATTTTGCCTCAAATTGCTGCATTCTTAGTAGCATTAAAACTTTTTTGTTGGCCTTCCCTGGTATAGCAGTCGAAGCAAAGGTTAGAACAGTTATAAATCCTGTTTGCAGAGCATTTCCCTATCAGAAAAACCCTTTGATAGTCTACTGTTCCCTGTTCCCTGTTCCCGATTCCCGATTCAAGTAGCGCTATATAGTAAAAAAAATACATTTATTTCTGAACTAATTATTGCTCTGCTAATTAAATATCAAAGCATTCACTTTCTAAAGGTTTGAGCTTTTTGAAGTCTTGAAAAAGTACAAGGTTTTCCTTAATCAAGAGCTGCATAAAGTGAGGATGAAAGGGTTGACTATTTGTCTTCCCCTCCTGGGAGAGGTTAGGGGTGGGTTGTCTCGAGTCTCCTGACCCCTAACCTTACTCATAAGACTTTTGAGCGCAAACCCTAATTATGACATTTTTAAAGTTAAAAATAAAAAAAAATAGGGTGTTGAAATAACACCCTATTTTTAGATTAAATTAAGTTAAATATATAATTATTTATGACTTGAGACTGCTACCTTTTTTCCTCTCTGATTTAGATATTTCTGAAGATGTTCTTGTGATGTTAGCCAAGCTTTTTGATTAACATCCCAAAAAAAATTAATCCGATTCCTAATTCTCAGAGTATGAACCCTCTGAAAAGATACTCCTAGAATTTTTGCTACGTTTGTTTGAGTTAATTTATTTTTCATAGTTGATGAATTAGTTGATATTTCAATTTTTTTAAATAAATCTGAATTTTATATCTATACAAATGACTTATTCAAACATCTCAGATTTTCTAACTATCATCATAAATATTAAATATGAAAGCTTCAACAGTAGTATTACTGAATTTTGGAAATTTTTTTTGTAATTTAAAATTATATCTACAATCGAAAAATTATTTAGATACTAAAGTAAATACCCAATTAATATTTTGCTCTGATTTTTCTGGTAAGCATTCAGTAATCAGATGAGTGAACGTATAATAACTTACTAAAGTTAGCTCTAGGCATTTCAATAGATATATTCAAGACCAAGATTAGACTATTAGGTATCCTGAAAATTGGGCATAAATATCTGGGAAATGTAGTGATATCATGTCCGCTAATAGTGATATTCGTCACTTTCGTTACTTATCTGTTTCACTTTGTCATAGGTGATAACTCACTCTTCATAATGCCGAAAAATCACCCTCAACCCCAAATGTGAGTCACCACCATCAGGAAAAAAATCGGAGATGATATAAAGTGTAGAGTTCAAGGTAAGTCTTATGCCTAAAGTTAAATTACTTCCCGGCGCAATTAATGAAATTATGGCCTCTGTTGCCGACAAGTGTCCTCTAACTCAATCAGACCGTTATGGCCTGATGGCCGCAGTATTGGACGATTCTCTGAGTGAAGAGGAGCGTCGTAGCGTTGATAGATTGTTACGTTCTGTTGTGAAAGGACGAGTACAAGTAGCATAGAGTTGTCGAGCCCAATTATGTCCAATTTCTCACAACAATATAGTAGTCGAAGCAAAGGTTAGGACACTTCTAAATCCTGTTTGCGGAGCATTTCCCTATAAGAAAAACCCTTTGATAGTCTCCTGTTCCCTGTTCCCTATTCCCTATTCCCTAGCGCTATACAAGAAAGTATGAGGATGGTTGGCCAACTTACAACTAATAGTATTGAATCAAACCGAGCGTTGAGTGGTTATACTCAGCCATAACAAGACCCAATCAATAAATTTGAGATAAATTTTCCCCTCTTTGAACTTTTAATCTTCATATCGATACATCATTAACAGGGTAAATTTGTAGAGACTTCATTTAAGTAATTTGACACATTTTTATTAAGTTTATGTAAAGTGGAAAAATTTGGTATTTCCCCCTTGGCAGTTTCAGAAATTTGTAGTTATAATAAAGATGTCAAAAAAACTTAATCGTTCATCTTCTCATAGAAGACGGAAGTAAGGAAACATCCTGAAGGAACGCGCCTCAATTTCTCTGCAAATAATTAGGAGGCAGTACTGATGAAACTTACATATCGTGGCGTTAGTTATGAATATAATCCCCCTGCTGTAGAAACCGTCCCTGGTGTAGCAGTAGGCAAATATCGTGGTCTAGATATTCGATTTCGGAATACGAAAAAAGCACCCGTGATGCAACCCCATTATAATTTAACCTATCGGGGCGTGAAATATAACAATCAACCCAATACTGATAATGTTTCAGTGTCTAAAAAAGCGCGTATGTTGGCAATGGAAACTGAACGTTCAGAGATGAAACGCGGTCAGTCAATGTTAGGTCGAGTTGTGGAAGAGTTAGGGTTAGCTCATAGTTAATTTTGTTGTAGATTAGACTTGTCGCTTTATAACTAAAAAAAATGGGCAAACCCTTATTATGTAAGGATTTGAGCTATTAATAAATAAAAACGCTGGGAATTACTGCTGTGTCTTAATTTGAGCGATTTTTTCAATCTATTTAGCGACAAATCTATTAAATATCACCTCCTATTCCCCAGTTTTTTATGAGGAATGGGAGGTATAGTGTTTGTGTTTGTAGAGAACTTTTCAACCATTCCCATTTTTGAAACCGTCAAAAATTTCTACCAAGTCTACAATACTGCTAGCTGCAATTTTTAAATCGTTGCCTAAAGATTGTTCGACGGATGCAACTTCGACGCGCATTCCCCTTCTTCTGAGTTTTTCTGCTAGGTAAGCAAAGTAGGACATTTCTAAATCCTGTTTGCGGAGCATTTCCCTATAAGAAAAAGCCTTGAAAAGTCTCCTGTTCTAAGTTTTGTGTTCCCTGTTCCCTTTTCAAGTAGCGCTATACTTACTATAAAACTTGTGGTGATCTATTTTCAATATATTTGATGCCAATGAGGAAAAAATTGGAACTAAACCGTATAAATATAGAGTGATGCCAAAGAGATTTAATTTTTTTTGCCTTACTAACTAACTAATGGCATTTTAATGGATATGAGCTTTACAAAAAGCCGGAATTTTGTCATTCGCATAAAAATAGTAGCAGATGTTTCTAAGTGATGCTAGTCTAGAAATGTCAACAAAAAATCAAGCAAATAGGGGCTAGATTGCTTAAGAAAAACTGAAAAATAAAGTATTGCTTTGGCAAATATTATCAAAATAAGGAATTAATTACACAAAATTAAAAATTGTCTAGTCCTCAGAATTTTTCATATACTAAAATTAAGCAGGAAATCACCCTATGCCAGTATATGCAGCGACAACTTTTTCGCCAGTACAAGGTTTTATTGAAAAGTCTCGCAAACTCAGAGATTTATACGGTGCGTCAGTTATTATTTCTCATCTTAGTAAAAGACTAATTGATGCAGCGAAAGAGCAAAAAATGAATGTTATTTCCCCTGGAATGCCTGACTATGCTAGGGGAATGCCGAACCGAATTTTACTTAAAAATAATGGCTTTGATAGTAATAACCAAGAATTTGCAAAATGGTTAGAAGAGTGGGCAAATAAAACTATTGTTTTGGAATGGACAAAGGTATTAACAGAATGTCAAAAATGGATTGAAGACGACGCTATTCCAGAAGATACTTACCAACTAACTTATCATTGGCAGCGAGAATGGGAATTATGGAGAAATCACACCTGGGAGATTTTCTGGGGTGCAGGAAAAACCATTCCAGAAGCAATGAAAGACTTAGAAAATCGCAAACTAGCTCGAAATTGGACGGCAACAAATTGGATAGGAGAAAGTTCTAGTATTACTGGTACAGATGCGATCGCCTGGCCAGGATTAGCTAGCGAAGGCAGAAATCCGAAAGACTTGAAATATGAAGATGAAAAGTCAGATATTGAATATTTTTACGAACTTCTAGCAACTAAATTAGAGACAAATTTTGGGTATGATTTGCATTTTTTTGTAATAGCTCAACTGTTGAATAATGAATATTCGAGATTATTGAATTTTTATTTTGATACCTTGATTCAGCAACGTCAAATAGAAGGTAAATTTCTCGACCCCAGCGAACGCTTGAGCATTCCCGAACTAACAAAACGCTTAATAACTCAACCTGACATCCGCAAAAATTTAGGATTACGCCATCTAGAAAGATTTACAGATATAGTCAGAAAACCGGAACCAGAAAAAAATCAACCTGGTCAATGGACTGGTTGGTTTATGGGAGATGGTGACAAGGTGGGAAATTATTTGCAGGAGTTGGCAAAAAAACCTGATGGGGAAGAAGAAATCAACAAGTTTAGTGAAGCAATGCGGGAATGGGGGAGAAAATTTATGAATAAATTTAATGGACCAAGACTCCCAACAGTCAAAAAGCTAGGGCGGGTTATTTATGCTGGTGGGGATGACTTTTTGGGTGTAATTCACAGAACTCCTGATGACCCAGTGGAACCGAAAGAAGCATTGGAATGGTTAATGACTGTACCAGAACAGTGGGAAGAAGTTAAGGAAAAAACTGAGGGAAAAATTACTCTCAGCGTTGGTTTTGTCTGGGCAGCTCCGAGTGTACCACAACGGGATGTATTGCAACATTGCCGTGCAGCAGAGAAAGAAGCAAAAAATTCAGGCCGTAATCGCGTCACGATTAGAGTATTGTTCAATAGTGGTAGATTTGTCCAGTGGACTTGTCCGTGGAATTATTTGTGTATTTTGGATGATTATCGCGATCGAGAAGGGGGTAAAAATTGGACTCATATTTACAACGATCTAGCTCAATTAAAAGCACGTCATGCTATCAACCCTCATCCTGAAAGTGGGAATACGGATTATACATTAGCTTTGGCTTTAATGGATATTTATTTTCCAAATAAGAGTAAGGAAATTGAGCAAAGTAAGAAATGGAAATATTTGGTGAAAGATAATTCTACTAAAGATAATTCTAATAAAAATTTGTTGAATTGGATAAATGATTTAATCTTAGTTGGATGGCAAATGTGTTCTTGAAACGGATAAGTATATACCTCTCCCCCTTCCCTCATCCCCCCTTTCAAAGCTATCCCTTATAAGGAACTCTTGAAACCCTTGTGGGAGGGTGGGGAGGATGGGGAGGATGGGGAGGAGGGGGAGGAATAATTCTGTCTATATTCATAAAAAAGTGTATTGAAAAATACTCTTTTCTCCTGAAAAAGCCGATTCAAGACTAAAACATAACTTGTCTATGTTGTCAAGTTTTATGTTAAGAAAGATGTTTATAAAGCATAGCTTTCAAAGGGGGGTAAGGGGGGATAGGAAGGGGGTTGGAGGGTTAGGTTTTTTCAACCTAGAAACGTTACTACCCAACCCAAAATTGGGTTTGGAGAGCAAACCCCTACGATTCAAATAATCCCAATAAATAACTACCGTAAATATGTTTAAATATATCATAACCGTTCAACCTTTAGGTTTAATGTATGGTAGCTCAGGAGGATTTTTATCAGCAGAAAATTTAGTAGGATGTTCGCGGGCTAAATTTCCTCCCGATGCTGCTACTCTCTCGGGATTAATATTAAGTTATGAACGTTATATTAATCCTAATAAAGATAGTTCTATTTCTAAATGTCAAAACGAAAATTGTTCAAGCTCTAAATGTCAAAATGAAGATTTTTCAAACCTTAAATGTCTTCATGTAGCCGGTCCTTTTTGGGCAAAAGAAAACAACAAAACATCATTTTATGTTCCTATACCTTGGACAAAAATCATCGGCGAAAAAGGTACAGATGAGTGGATAATAAAAGATGATAAATGGTATCGCCATGAAGAGGAGGGCAAATCAGAAATTGAACCGAAGTATCATTGGTTGAAAATAAATTATTGGAATAAATATGCAAAAGATATTGTTGGAAGTAATAAAAAAAATAAAAAAGGTTCAATGGCAGAAAGTCCTTGGAAATCTGTATCAATTCTTCACCCTAGAATGAAATATGAAGAACGCAATGCCAGGGAAAAAGATGGATTATTTCTAGAATATGCAGTACAAATGCCAGATGATGTCTGTTTAGTTTATCTTTCTACCCATTCTTTAGAACCTGGTTGGTACAAATTTGGAGGTGAAAACCATGTAGTAGAAATTAACAGCATAGAGTTATCAGAAAACGATCTAATTATTCAACTGTTAAAAAAGCCAATTCAAAACAGTTTTGCTCTAATTACACCTGCTGTTTGGGGTTCCAATAGATTATCATATAGGACTCCTCAACATTCAGATTTTCCGCCAATCAAACTAATGTTAACCGACAAAGCAATACCTTACCGCTATCGAACTCAAGGTCGCTTAGGTAGGGGTAGATATGCAGTGCCAGGAGGTAGCGTTTATGTATTAGAAGAATCCCTAAATAAATCTTGGTGGGAATGGCCTGAAGAATGGTTTCCTCAAGAAGGTATTAGTCTGAAAAAAGTTGGTTCGGGTTTATGTTTACCTCTAGATATTGATGATATTAAAGGAGAAGTTTAAATGTATAAAAAAGCTTATGGTATTATTAAAACTCTCGCACCACTTCATGTCGGTGCAACTGCTGGAGAAGAAAGCGGAAATTTGAATATGATTTTTCGCGATCAATTTACTCAAACTGGAATTATTCCTGGTAGTTCCGTGAGAGGAAGAATGAAAGCAGAAATGCGGGCTGAACAAGGAGAAGATGCTGCCAATAAATGGTATGGTAGGGAAGCACAAACTGAAACAGGAGAAGCTGGTAGCACTACAGAATCTGTAGTCAAGTTTGAATATGCTTCTATTGTTTGGATACCTGTATTTTGTCCAGGGCAACCTATTGTTTGGGTAACTTGTCCCCGTTTGTTGAAGCGATATCAACGTATTGCAGGGGTGAAGAAAAAAATTCCTATAGAGTACACTGGTTCTCAAACTTTGAAAGCACTGAATATTGAAGCTAAGGAAACCTTATTTTTTAACTTTGGTTTTCTGACTGTTGACAAAAAAGAAGACCTGACACCTTGGTTTCCTCTGGGGGAACAGTTGTCAGCGGTGGTAGTGGGAGATGATGAAATTGCTATGATTCACGATATGGCTTTGTATCGTCAGAGTCGGGTAGCTCTAGATCCAAAAGAGAAAAAGGCAAAAGGTGGAGCATTTTTTAATACTGAAGCGTTACCGGAGGAAACTATTTTAGTGTTTCCGATTGCTATCAAGGAGAGTAAGAATGGTAACGGAAAATGGCAACCTTTTCCAGATGGTAATGAAGGGGAAATTTATTTGGGTGGTTTAGAGTCTATCGGTTTTGGAAATTGTGAAGTTATTATCAAAGGAGTAGAGTAGTTATGGCTTGGAAATCTTATAAATTAGATGAGTGCGCTCAGAGGTTGGTATTAAACCACCGTAATACAGAGGTATTGAATGAAACTCATAAAATGCGGATGACAGTTGCTTATGGTTTAGAGCGGTTTTGGGGAGAACGGTTTCGGTTGGAGAAAAATAATAAAGCTAAAGCTGAGTATTGGCAAGCTACCTGGGAAGAACTGGTGAAGATTATGGGTACGGCTAAACTTAAGATTCCCAACGATCCTATAGATATTCCCAATGATTGGAAGAATGAGGAGGAGAACGTTAGATACACACGCCAACTTCAGGAAATGGCAGACAAGTTATGGAAACTTGATGATCGGCAAGAGTCTGATAATGGGGAAAATTTTAATCAAACACGTCGTAAGGTAGCTTTAGCTGTGCTGACTCAACTGTGCGACTGTATGGTTTGGTGGGCGCAACGGTATAAGAAGTGATATATTTATCCCCCCTAACCCCCCTTTGAAAGGGGGGGATAAGAGTAATCACTTTCTTTATTAGGACTTACGCATGAACGCTATTGGTAGGGCGTGTTTCCGCTCTTAGCGGAAACGCACCCTACTGGACTTTAGCTGTTTCCTCTTTTACGATTGGGATTTACGCAAATGCAGTATATATAGAACTTACGCAAAGAAACCCGGTTTCTACGATAAATCGTTGTTTTGAGCAATAGTTGTCTACGAGAAACCAGGTTTCTGGGTTCACCTGGCTTTAGTCCTGATATATCAACTCTACTGGACCGACTAAACTCTTAGCCCCCCTTTCAAAGGGGGGTTGGGGGGATTAAACTTTTATTTCTTCATGAACTATGAACCATAATAATGTACCTCGAATGTTTCGCGCTCAAATAGAAGGGCGTTGTCAAATACAAAGATTACCTCATGCAAAGCAAGATGCTTATGAATGGGCAGAACAATGGGTAGAAGGTGCATCCAATATGCCTACATTTAATGATGCCATTCAATGGAAAGACTATAAAATTAGTTGGCGTTTTGTCACTAATAGCGGTCAAGATGAGGGGGTTATTCGTCCGGTAATAGGAGCAAAAGGTCATCCCTATTATCCCGGTGCTAGCATGAAAGGTGCTTTCTTGCGCAAGTGTACCCCAGAGCAAGCTATCAGATATTGTGGAGGTCAAGTAGGTAATGAAACTAAACCTGGTATTCTGCGGTTTCATGGCGGATATCCTCAAGATGATAGTTGGAGGAATAAAGAATTAGTCGATATTGTGCATCCTCAGCAGGAATGTCAGGTAGAAAAACAATCTAATCACAGTGCTTTCGTGCAAATTTCTCTCTATCAACCTACTTTGAGATTTGGCATTTCCAGCAATAAAAAATTAGATGAGACAGAGTGGGAGGAAATTTGGCAAATTTAGGAACAAGCTTTAGGTAAAGGAATAGGTTCTCGTGTTAGTGCTGGTTACGGACACCTAAAAAGTCACAAAGAAAATCTTTTGTTTCCTCCCATTTTTCTCAAAGGTGAAGGTTTGGCACCAAATTTAATTAATGGTACTGGAGAGTTTCGTCCGAATATGTTTAAAGCTGCTCTTCGAGGTCATACTTTGCGGTTATTTGGTGGAGTAACTAATGAAGCGATCGCTCAGAAATTAACCAAGAAATTATGGGGTGGTTTTAATGGTAAAAGTCCTTATGTGGGAAAGTTAGGTATAGCTTTTAATGCTGTTAATTTGGAGATGGATACTTTTGGGCGTTTTGAGTTACCTACATACGACTTAAAGGAGGGAAAATTAGAGATTTTATGTCTGGGAAATATGACAGAAAAACAACAAGGCAATCTCAAAAATTTAATGCTGAATATAGTTAAGTTTTCTTTCTTGTTAGGTGGGTTTGGTAAGTCTTGGCGACGGGTTGACCACCGCAAGTTTTTTTCTGAATATTTTCAGCGTAATAATAAACCAATGATTGGCTGTCATTGGGAGTTGATTAAAAATTCTGAAAAGTTGTATATTCCTGTGAATAGTTTGTCTGATGTGACTAATTTTTTAGATGGTCTACACTCAAAAATTAAGGCTTATGTTCAGAAGGTAGAAAAACAAAAATTAGTAAATAAAGGGAGTAATTGGAGAGAGGCATGGCATCCTGAAAAAGTAGAAGTTTTTGGTCGAATTGCTGAGGGGGATTTTGATAGTGAAGCTATTTATTGGTTTCATCAAGAATATCAAAGAGGAAAGACAATTAAAAATTCAGTTTTAACAGGTAAAATGGGAAAAATAGGGAGAATTTGGCATCGGATGTATCCTCGTTATATTCTGGAAAATAAACAACTTAAAAAAACTACAGAATATGTGGAGTTGCTGACTATTTTTCCTGATGATTCAGAAACTACTAATGATTTTCTCGACTATTTAGAAAATGCTAGTGAGTTTGAAAAAGTTTGGTGATTTATCCCCCCTAACCCCCCTTTGTAAGGGGGGGAAAGAGTAAGAGTAAGGGGGAAAAGACGAAAAAGTAACATCTATTTAGAAAATGCTAGTGAGTTTGAAAAAGTTTGGTGATTTATCCCCCCTAACCCCCCTTTGTAAGGGGGGGAAAGAGTAAGAGTAAGGGGGGAAAAAGAGTTTTTTTACTAATTATTTCTGATTCAATTTTAGTATAATTATGACATAACCCTAAATTCTTAGCCCACCTTTCCAAAAATTCTTAGCCCACCTTTCCAAAAATTCTTAGCCCCCCTTTCAAAGGGGGGTTTGGGGGGATAAAAGTATGACAATTAGGAGCAAAATAAAATGAATATTTGGATAGTAACTACTGGTAATAGTGATGTTCAATTAACGACAGAAGATAATTGGTCAGATCTGTATAGGAAAGCTATGCCAAAGTTACGTAATCAAGACTTTGAACTCTCAGATTCTGATGATGGAGAGAGGTACACTCTTCCAGCAAGAGTTTTAGGAATTGTTTATGAGGAGGAATTTGAGCAGTATTGGGATGATTTTGCTTTTCCTCTCTTAGATAATTTTGTGAAAAAGTTAAATGAAAAAGCTAAGTTAATGCCGGATCAAATTATTGTTATTTTGACTGACCAATCAATTTTATATCCCGAATATATGAGTTCTAATGAGTCACCTTGTTGGAAAGATACTTGCACTTTATTGCCGATATTTGAACATTATTTTGGTGAAAATTTCCCGAAAGCTCATTTGAAATCTGTGGAATTAAAGCCTATTGATGGAAAAGGTTTGGATAATTGGGATAGTACATTAAATGTAGTTCAGCAGGAATTATCTAAGTTTGACTTTAAACCAGAAGATACTATTTATGTCAGTCATCAAGCTAGTACCCCAGCGGTGTCTTCAGCAGTGCAATTTATGACTTTGGCAAATTATGGTAAAAAAGTGAGGTTTTTAGTTAGCAATGAGTATGATAAATATGTAAAAGAGTCGGCAGAAATTATTGACAGTTCTAAATATTTGCGGGGTATTTATATTCAGCAAGCCAAAAGTTTAGTTCTTGAGTCTCCTGGTGCTGCTAAGAAACTTTTAGAAGAAGAAAAAGAAGTAGTAGAAGGTATTGATGAGGAAGTAATGGGTAGATTAAATGGTAAGGTTAATTTCTTTAATCTTAAGCAAGATGATGATGATGATAGCGATGAATTTTCGATTCCAGCAGCTACTCAAAGAATTGTTGATACTTTGGATTTAATCAAGATATTTTTTAAGCAAGAAAATTATCTTCAGGGTATTACTTTAATCTCTGCTGCCCAAGAAACTTTTCTCAAGGTAGCTATTTTATCTAAGACAGAAAATATGACTGTTAGAGTTGGGGATAAAAATTATTCTGGTAAGGATTTGCTTTTATGGAATAATGAGGGATTACTTTTAAATAATCAATCGGACAAGTCTTTACTAAAACATATAGATTTAAGGAGTAAAGAAATTAATGAGCAAAATTTAAAGCTTTGTTTAGATGTACTAAGAAAACTATCTTTTCCAGATGATAAAGTTGGTATTGTTAAGAAAAATTTGTCCTTAATTAATACTAATAGTATCATGTTACCATGGCTCAAAAGTCTAGAACCAAATTTTAAAACATGGCCGTTGTTAGAGTGGTGTTGCAAATACGATAGAGAGCGAGAGCATGACTTAAGAAATCAATTAGTACATAATTTACGAGGAATGAAAAAATTAGATGTTGCTAAATATTTGATGGGTTATCAAAAAGTAGAAACGGATGATGTGGTGAACATCTATCTTCAGAAAGTTAAGCAGCCTTTTTCTGAGGCGATCAAGTTATTTAAGCTTGATTCTTATACTAAGAATAGAGAAAAGTTAGACAAACAGTTGGAAAAATTGGCTCACGATCTCTACAGAAGAAAGGAGTTAGGTGAGCAAATATAATTTGAGGGAGTGTTCTCAAGCTCTTAAATACTTGTTTGCCAGCTATTCTGCTGTCAGACAGTGGGCGATCGCTCAATTAATGAATCAAGGATTGAAATAATGCGATCGCGCAGCAATTTCGGCTCTATTGATGGCCAATTTTTTCTAGAAAATTAGTATTAATTTGGGGTTGACAATTTGTCAGTCTAAGGTTAATATAGAAAGTAAGAGTAACGATATAAAAAACCTCGATAAATGAATAGCAGTAATTTTTTAGTCATTTCTAGTCTTTAAGGAGTGGTTAAAGGGTGGTTTTTCATCTTTGCATGGTACCCCATCGACGCACCTCGCAGAATCGCTGAAACCCTGATTCTTTCCTTGAACTGCGTCGATGCCATGCTAGGAGCGGATTTGAGGGTCGTCATTTTGGTAAAAATTGCCTGTTTGACTTTTTAATCAAAGGGGTGCGTCGATTTGGGGGTCTCAAAGCCTTGATTTGTCGTGGTTCTAAAACCGAACTCTCTAACGCTTCACCCGAAGCGGAATTAATGGAAACGGTTAATGCCAGTGTTGGGTTTGCCAACAAAAAAAAAACTCTAACGCTTCACCCGAAGCGGAATTAATGGAAACTATAATCTGATTAATCAAAAACAAAAAAGCTAACTTTTGATAGTTAGCTTTTTTTTGTGGCTGATACCAATTTCAATCTGCTATACTAAAAATGAAATCAAATAATTCTTTGCCGAATGTTTCTGTAAAATATCCCCCCCAACCCCCCTTTGGAAGGGGGGGGTAAGATTGTAATATCAAGTCTGTTTGATTGAACATAAAAAAAGCAACCTCCAGTCCCCCCCCTTTCCAAGGGAGCAAACACAACCTCCAGTTCCCCCCTTTCCAAGGGGGGTTAGGGGGGATAAAACATAATTTTTCACAAAGGATAAACTCATGTCTAAACTCAAACAGGGACGCTATTTTTTACCCTATAATCCTGAACTCGTCGAACGAGCAAAGGAAATGCGAAAAAACCCAACTCCCGCAGAGCGTAAACTTTGGCAAGAATATTTACGAGAGTTTCCATTGAAAATGTGGCGACAAAAGCCAATTGATAATTTTATAGTTGACTTTTATTGTCCTAAATTGAAATTAGCGATCGAAGTGGATGGGGAAAGTCATTTTACTGAAGAGGGAATAGCTTACGATCGCCATCGTACTCAGATATTGGAAGGTTATGATTTGCAGGTAATTCGTTTTACAAACGATGAAGTGATGAAGTGTTTTGATGGTGTTTGCGAGCGTATTGCAGGTTTTATCCCCCCTTAACCCCAAGATATCCCCCCCAACCCCCCTTTGGAAGGGGGGGAGTAAGATTCGTTTGATTCCTTTGGAAGGGGGGGAGTAAGATGCGTTTGATTCCTTTGGAAGGGGGGAGTAAGATGCGTTTGATTCCTTTGGAAGGGGGGAGTAAGATGCGTTTGATTCCTTTGGAAGGGGGGGGAGTAAGATGCGTTTGATTCCTTTGGAAGGGGGGGAGTAAGATTCGTTTGATTGGAATCAAAAAAGTTCCTGAAGCATAACCACTCTCATAAACTTTCAACCTCCACTCCTCCCTTTCTCAGTGATCAAACACAACCTCCAGTTCCCCCCTTTCCAAGGGGGGTTAGGGGGGATACCTCTCAACTTTCAGACTCAATCTCAAGTCCCCCTCCAGTCCCCCCCTTTCTAAGGGATCAAACACAACCTCCAGTCCCCCCCTTTCCAAGGGGGGTTAGGGGGGATACCTCTCAACTTTCAGACTCAATCTCAAGTCCCCCTCCAGTCCCTCCCTTTCTAAGGGATCAAACACAACCTCCAGTCCCCCCCTTTCCAAGGGGGGTTAGGGGGGATACCTCTCAACTTTCAGACTCAATCTCAAGTCCCCCTCGAGTCCCTCCCTTTCTAAGGGATCAAACACAACCTCCAGTCCCCCCCTTTCTAAGGGATCAAACACAACCTCCAGTCCCCCCCTTTCCAAGGGGGGTTAGGGGGGATTCAAACCACAAATGAACAAACCCTTAATCTGTCACTTCCTCATCGGCACCCCAGCATCAGGCAAATCAACCTTTGCCGCCCAACTGTCAACCCAAGACAACTACATCACCATCTCCACAGACGCAATACGCACTCAACTCTATGGCAACGAAACCATCCAAGGAAACTGGCACGACATAGAAACCATCCTACTAACCCAAATCTCAGAAAGCATCACCGCAGGCACCCCCGTCATCTACGATGCCACCAACGCCAAACGCCCCTATCGCATGGCCTTACTACAAAAACTACCCCAACAAAACTGTTACTGGATAGCATGGCATCTGAAAACCTCCCTCCCTCAAAGCCTAAAATGGAATAAACAACGCACCCGTCAAGTTCCAGAAAATATCATCAAAAAAATGTTTCAATCCCTGAAAAACTTTCCGCCCTTAGTAGCAGAAGGCTTTGCAGCAGTACATACAATTCAAAATGACACATTCAACCCCAAAACAATACAGCAAAAAATCGACTCCCTCACCCGCAGCAATATTAACCGCCAAAATCGCACCTCTTGCCTAGAATTTCATTCCTACTCCCGACTCCTAGACTTCGATCGCCTGATACATTTAATCTCCCTACTCATTCAATATCCCGGTCTCGGCAATTTACAAGAAACCACACCCGATGTACTAACCGACATATTTAAAGAACTACCACAATTTCCCGACGCTTTAGCAGAAATAGTAGCAGTTATGGCTAAATTAAAAGGAGAAATTTATGCAGACAGAGAAGCGATCGCCACCGACTTAGCTTGGTTAGAAAGTAATGGTATCGTAGCAGAGGGGCAAACTGTTGATGCTGCCAAATTGGATGAAGAAATATCCCCCCTAACCCCCCTTCGGAAGGGGGGAAAAGAGGAAGAAAAAGAGACATCTAGTTTTCCCCTTTGGGAGAGAGGGAAAGAGGAACAGGTAACTTCTAGTTCTAGCCTCCCCCTTTCCAAGGGGGACGGGAGGGGGATAAAAATCATCCCCCATCCCTACTCAGATGTAGCTCCGTTTAAACGGTTAATGACAGCTATTCGTCTGATATTAAACCAACCATTTCTCAGAGAGAAAGATAGCGACAAAAAAAGTTTAGACGTTTTCGTAGAAATTTTATCCCGACAACCAGGAATGGGAGGCGACTGTCGAGACCAATTTCGTAAAGATGTAGAAAATATTCTCAAACCATTTCAGATATTACGAGATTTTCCTATGAGACACGGTTATTTTGCAGGTACAGGAATTTTATCCCAATCTGAATTAAAAAGTTTACAGAATATATTGGGAGCACAAAAGAAAAGTATGGAAAACCTATTAGATTTATCTATTTATGAACGGCTTTGTGAGCGGATGGTTTATTCCAAAATAGAGACAGAAAAACCTTATCCAGTTATAGCGATCGCTCATCAATCAATGATAGATTTAGAGTTGCTCTCTAAAAATGTATTATCTCGGAACCTGGAAGTAGTAGAAGACATTATTATTAATGGAAAATTAGTTGAGTTAGGGCGGTTCAAAGGTAAAGGAAAATTTACTGGAGATGCAGAAGGAAAATTTGCAGCTTGGTTATTGCAGATAGTGTTTTTTAATGATGCCTGGTATTTAGGTTTTGAATGTAAGGGAGGTTCTGATGATGGTTTATTGCGGTTTGAACGTTTAGATCGGTTATATATTAGTCAAGATTTAGGCAAGTTTCGTTCCCAGCAAAAACAACTCTTACATTTACAAAAGTTACAAAAACTTTTAGATGCTAGTTTTGGGATATTCTTAGGTTATTCTGCTGCTGATCAAAATAAATTTTTGAGTAAGAAAAACTCAGATAAAAAGGAAGTAATAGTAACAGTTGAATTGTGGTTTAATGAAGATAAATTTAAGTTTGCCTGTGAAAAAACTAAACGGTTTCCATCCAGAAATTTGAAAATGTCACCTCCTCCTCAAGGTAGGGGTTTTATCAAAGATGAAGAGTATCAAAAAGTTTTCTGTTTGCCTCCTACAAAAGATAAATATTTTCCCCATCGGTTTGAAGTAAAGTTACCACGCTGGAGTTTAAAAGATGTATTTTTTTTAAGTTGGATTATTGGGTTTAGCGGTAATGTTAAAGTAGTAAAACCACAAGAATTAATTGATATTGTTCATAAAATTGGGTTAGATATTGTTGAAGTTTATGAAGGGAAATCCGAAGAAAAAGAATAAAGTTTTTGAGTGCTAATTCCCCGGATTTGATTACTAGCTTTTGTAGATAAAGTCAGAAAAATCCGACTTTACAACGGTTTTCATATAAATAAACCACAACGATACTGACTCCTAACTCCTAACTCCGTACGGACGTTGCATAACAAAAATGCTAACGTCCCTACCTCCTGACTCCTGACTCCTGACTCCTAACAAAGTAAAATCAATTATTATCCAAAAATCATCAATTATTTTTCCCTGTTCCCTGTTCCCTGTTCCCTCTTTTCTGGAGATGTCTATTGACTAAAATTTGTCGAAAATTGACTTTCTGGAGGTTAGTCACGGGGATTCTAAGCAGATATTACGCAACGCAACGGGATAAATCTATTTTCCTTGGTTTCTCCACTCGGTGACCAAATAAATATTTTCTCGCCTCTCATCTTCTTCACAAACTCTGGTAGTTTGAGAATAATAACTAACTCGATTTAGCATAATTTATTTAAGAGCAAGGCATGGCCATTATTTGGGAACTAGACTTCTACAGTCGTCCAATACTTGATGAAAAACAAAAAAAACTCTGGGAACTATTAATTTGCCAAAGTCCCATAGGTATTAATGAGACTACAGACTCTTTATATCGTTACTCGGAGTTTACAGATAACCAACAAGTAAACTCTATTTGGCTGCGGAGTGCTATAGAAAAAGCGATCGCTGAAGCTCCCGAACCGCCTGAAAAAATACGCTTCTTCCGTCGCCAAATGAACAACATGATTACCAAAGCTTGTGGAGAACTGGCCATACCTATAGCCCTAAGTCGTCGCACTTATTTACTCAACCAGTGGTTAGAACAACGAATGGCAGAAGTTTATCCCACTTATGATGGTTATGAACCAGGAACAAATCCTTCAGTTCCATATATGAACTCTGCACCACAACCTTTACCAGATGCCTTAATAGGAGAAAAGTGGACATTTGTTAGTTTAGAAGCTGAGGCTTTTACAGAGATGTCAGAGTGGGATATTGATTTTGGAGAAGCTTTTCCCCTCAGCATGATGAACCTAGCACCTAATTCTCCTATTCCTGGTTTAATTATCTATTCATCTAGGGCACAAGCTTTAGGTGCTTGGATGTCAGGGTTAGAATTAGCTTTTATCCAATTTAATTCTGCCTCTCCAGCTAGATTACTACTAAATACTGGAGTTAATGATTGTTGGATTTTAGCTAATCTGAGCGATCCATCAACTATTGCCGAAGCTCAAAGATTTTCTGAAGCCAAGTCAAAGGCCAAAGAGGTTCATTTTCTAGCAGTACAGTCAGATCCAGAATCAGAAA
>NZ_JAAHHT010000178.1 GCF_010672085.1 Okeania sp. SIO3I5 | reverse complement strand
CACTGATATATCAAGCTTGAGGGCACTTGGGGAGCGAAAAAAGTGCAAATTTTTTAGCCTTTAAGACTAAAAATTTAGGACGGGTGGCAGACACTTCCCAAAAAGATACAGGTACAATTATTCCTCCCACTTCCCACACTTCCCACACTTCCCACACTTCCCACACTTCCCACACTTCCCACACTTCCCACACTTGCCACACTTGCCACACTTCCCACACTTCCTTGACGCACTACCGGTTTTTTAACCCACATTTTTAAGCTTGACACGCTACTAGATATATCAATAAAACGGTTAATTGAAGGTGAAAACATTACTGTATAAGGTTTTGACCTATTTTTTTTTCCTAAAGTCCCATGTTACTAATGTTAAATAATCAAAATTTATATAAAATAATTAAAATATTAGTTATTTAAAATAAAATTAGCAAAATTAGATCGGCATCCCTATTTGAGGGGTAATTTAGGCCAAAAAATCCTGCGATCGCTGCTGAATTTTCCAAGCAAACATAAAAAGCTGAAAGTATTGATAGATAAAGAATACAGCTTTGATTGCTCTTGGGTAAAATTTGGTGTATATTGGAGTCAATATTTCGGCTATGCCTAGAAGCTTCATAAAATGAAGAAGTAGAAATGCGATCGTAAACTAGAAATATAATATCTAGATAGAATATATTAGACCTCTCCGGAAAAGAGGGAGTAGGGAGGAGGGGGAAAGATCAGTTATCAGTTATCAGTTATCAGTTATCAGTACCTCTGCAATAAGGAGGCTTGACATAAGGAATATTCTCTTTTTTCTTGGTCGAGGGATAGCGAGGTTTCCTCGCCATCCCATCCTACGGACTGCTCCGCAAACAACCGGTTTTATCCCCTTTAAAAGGGAAGGGTTTATACCACAATCTTTCGGTAATCTTTCAATAAAATTACTGCAACAAATTGTCAAAACATTGGCATTTCTAAAAACAAGTGCTAAACAGTATGGTGATATTTTTACTCTTCATTGTGGCAATTACTATATAACCGAATTTTATCTTATAAAAGTATGGGTAAGGAAGAAAGCTTTAGTTATCTAGATTAGTTATCTAGAAGAGAAGGCTTAAAAGCAGGGAAAAACTTAAATTTCTTGTAGATATTCACCCCGGGATTTACAAAAATGAGACCATAAGGGATAATATAATAGGCTAATTCTTAAAAATACTATTAGGAATTACTTAAATACATTTAACAAGACAAGAAATAAAAAGGTGTTCTTTGTCAGGTATTTGTTGTTATAATTTAATGAATTCTTAATTAGCCATAAATCTCTTGATTTGGTCATGATTCAACTACCAAATTACCAAATAACTCAACAAATTTATACAGGAACAAGAACCACGGTTTATCGTGGAATAAATACAATAAATCAACAACCAGTAGTTATTAAAGTTCTCAATAAAGAATACCCAACATTTTCGGAATTATTACAGTTTCGCCACCAATATACAATTACTAAAAATCTGAATTTTCCAGGAATTGTCAAACCTATTTCCTTAGAAAAATCAGGTAATGGTTATGCTCTAATTATGGAAGATATTGGGGCAGTTTCTCTCAAAACATACCTAACTAATCAAAAACTTAACCTGGCAAATTTTATAGAACTTGCTATTTCAATAGTGGAAATTTTAGAAGATTTATACCATCATCAAATTATTCATAAAGATATTAAACCTTCTAATATTGTAATTAATCCAGACACAAAGGATGTCAAATTAATTGACTTTAGTATTTCCACATTGTTACCAAGAGAAACTCAAGAAATTATCAATCCTAATGTTCTCGAAGGTACTTTGGCATATATGTCTCCAGAACAAACCGGAAGAATGAACCGAGGTATCGACTACCGGAGTGATTTTTATTCTTTAGGAATTACATTCTATGAAATTATCACAAACCAACTACCTTTTTTCTCAAATGATCCCATAGAATTAGTTTATTTTCATATTGCCAAAGAACCGACTCCACCGACTGAATTAAACACAGCAATACCTCGAATTATAAGTAATATTATTATGAAATTACTAGCAAAAAATGCTGAGTTACGCTATCAGAATGCTTTCGGATTAAAACAGGATCTACAAACCTGTTTAAAATCTTGGCAAGAAACCGAAAAAATTCCGACATTTGAATTAGGAAAACGAGATATTTCAGACCGTTTCAGTATTCCAGAAAAACTTTATGGTCGCCAAGAGGAAGTGAAAAGTTTATTAGATGCTTTTGAAAGAGTCAGTAATCCCCCCCAGACCCCCCTTAGTAAGGGGGGAGGAGCGGAAATAATGTTAGTAGCAGGTTTTTCAGGAATCGGAAAAACAGCAGTAATTAATGAAGTTCATAAACCAATAGTTCGTCAACGAGGATATTTTATTAAGGGTAAATTTGACCAATTTCAACGCAATATTCCTTTTAGTGCTTTGGTACAAGCATTTCGGTATTTGATGGGAGAATTGTTGGGTGAAACGGCAAATCAATTACAGGAATGGAAGAGTAAAATTATCTCAGAATTGGGTGAAAATGGGCAGGTTATTATTGAAGTGATTCCGGAACTAGAATTGATTATTTCTCATCAACCTGCGGTGGAAGAATTATCAGGAAGTGCGGCGGAAAATCGGTTTAATTTACTATTTTTAAAATTCATTAAAATCTTTGCGACTCAAGAGCATCCGTTAGTAATTTTTGTGGATGATTTACAGTGGGCAGATCCGGCTTCTTTGAAGTTGATGCAGTTGTTAATGAGTGAAAAAAATAGTCAACATTTATTATTGTTAGGAGCTTATCGAGATAATGAAGTAAATCCGACTCATCCTTTAATATTGACATTAGAAGAAATTGTCAAAAAATCGGCAATTGTGAAGACTATTACTTTAAAACCTCTGGAGTTAATTTCAGATTTAAACCCTTTAGTGGCAGATACACTTCATTGTGCTGAAGAAAGAGCATTTCCTTTGGCAGAATTAGTCTATCAAAAAACTCAAGGAAATCCTTTTTTTATTACTCAATTTCTCAAAGCATTGTACAAAGAAGGATTAATTACTTTTAATTATGAGGTGGGTTATTGGGAATGCGATATTGCTGAAGTTAAGTTATTTTCTCTGACAGATGATGTGGTGGAGTTTATGGCAACTCGTCTGCAAAAATTGTCACCTGAGACTCAAGAGGTAATGAAATTAGCAGCTTGTATTGGTAATAAATTTGATTTAGAAACTTTAGCTATTGTTTCGGAAAAGTCGGTTGGAGAAACAGCTAATAATTTGTGGGAGGCATTGCCAGAAGGATTAATTTTACCAGTGACAGAAGTATATAAGTTTTATACTTCAGAAGAGTCGAGTAAATTGACAGATTTTAAGGGAAGAGAAACTGATGCAAGTTATAAGTTTTTGCACGACAGGGTACAACAAGCTGCTTATTTGTTAATTCCAGAAGAGCAAAAACAAGCGACTCATTTAAAAATCGGGCGGTTATTGTTAGAAAATATTCCAGAAAATGAGAAGCAAGAGAAAATTTTTGATATTGTTAATCAGTTGAATTATGGAATAGATTTAATTTCCCGTCTCACTGAACGAGAACAACTAGCTCAGTTAAATTTAATGGCGGGAAAGAAAGCTAAACTTTCTACTGCTTATAATGCTGCAGTGAATTATCTAAATACAGGACTAGAATTGTTAACAGCTAATAGTTGGGAAATGAATTATCAATTAACATTAGCTCTGTATGTAGAAGCAGCAGAAGTGAGGTATTTGGTAGGTGAATATGAGCAGATAGAACAATTAGCTGAAGTTGTACAGCAAGAAGCTAAAAATTTATTAGAAAAAGTTCCAGTTTACATGACTAAAATTAAATCGGAATTTGCTCAAAACCAAATTATCAAAGGTATCGATCTAGCTATAGTTGTGATTAAAAATTTAGGATTAGAATTATCCCCTAGAGCGACAGAAGCAGAGTTGTTTGCTGCTATTGAAAAACTCCAGTCATTTATGAGCGATCGCTCCACTGAAGAACTCAAACAACTTCCAGAAATGAAAAATCCTGAAAAATTAGCCTTAATACAACTTCTAGGATTAATCGGAGCAGCAGCTTTTGTTGTCGGTTCCCCACTATGGGCGAGTATAATTTTTGCTATTGTGACTTTATCTGTAGAGTGGGGTAATACTCCTGCTTCCGCTTACGGTTATAGTTGTTACGGAATCTTGCTTTGGAGGAAGGGAGAAATTAAAGCAGCTTATGAATTATCTGAGGTTATATTTGGATTATTCGATCGCTTCGGAGGAGATACTCTCAGAGGAGTAACTGTAGCAAACCACCATTTGCGTCATTGGCAAGAACATTTAGCAAATACCTTACCCTTATTTCTAGAATGTTATTCCCTAGCTTTATCTAGGGGAGATTTTGAGTTTGCTGGTTACAACATTTTTTTACATTCTTTTCACTCCTACTTTGTTGGGTGGGAATTAACCGAACTTTCTCAAAAGCTGAATAATGCTATTGATGCTGTCGTGAAAATTAAACAAGAAACTCCCCTGACATGGTTGCAAATGAATCAACAGACTGTTCTGAACTTAAGCGATCGATCTGAAAATCCCTGTATGTTAGTTGGTGAAGCTTTTGATGAGACAAAAATACAACCTGAAGATCACGGACTGGTGTACTTACATTTGCACAAACTTTATTTGTGTTATCTCTTTGGTGACTATCAAGAATCTCTAAAATTTTGTCTGGCAGGACAACCGTATCTCCATCTAGTTACTTCTCACTACAGTCCGGTATTTTTCTATTTTTATGGTTCTTTAATTCGACTTGCTCTTTACAATGAAGGTTCAGAAACAGAACAACAAAAGTGGTTAGAAGAAGTTGCCTCCAACCAGGAACAGATGAAAATCTGGGCGCACCATGCTCCTGTAAACTTTTTACATAAATTTCATCTCGTAGAAGCAGAAAAACATCGCGTCTTTCATAATTATATTGAAGCGATAGAACTATATGAACAAGCGATCGCCTCTGCAACAGAAAACGAATATATTCAAGAAGTTGCCCTCGCTAACGAACTCGCAGCTAAATTTTACCTAGAGTGGAATAAACAGACTATTGCCCAAGCATATTTGATTAAAGCTTACTATGCTTATGCTAAGTGGGGAGCAGTTGCTAAACTCAAACACCTGGAAAAGTGCTACGGCGATCTGCTTAAACCCATACAGCAAAAAGACTCTAATTCTACTCGTAGCTTAACTACTGAAACTGTCACATATACAAGTAGTGAGACTTTTCTAGCACTTGACTTCAGCAGTTTAATCAAAGCAACTCAAGCAATTTCCGGAGAAATTCAACTAGAGAATTTACTCTCAGTTTTGATGCGAGTCACTTTAGAAAATGCTGCTGCTCAAAAAGGTTATTTAATCTTCCCTCAAGGAGAAAATTTAGTCATAGAAGCAAAAGCTATTCGTAATAGCAACCAAGATGAAGAATTACAACTAATATCAAGACAATCTCTTGCTATTGACTCCACAAATGAGCTTCCTAATTCTCTGATTTATTATGTGGCGCGTACTCAAAAAACCATGGTACTTGATGATGCGAGTAATGAAGCTAAGTTTGTTGCCGATCCTTACATTCAAAACTATCAACCCAAAAGTATTTTATGTATTCCAATTATTAATTGCGGTAAATTTATTGGCATATTATATCTAGAAAATCATCTCACAGTAGGAGCTTTTACTAGCGAGCGCCTAGAAGTCTTAAAAGTTCTGACTACTACCGCAGCTTTTTCCCTAGAAAATGCCCGACTTTATGAAAACTTATCTACTGCTAAAAATCAACTCCAAGAATATAGTCATACCTTAGAAGATAAAGTCAAAAAACGCACCGAAGAATTGAACGAAAAAAATCTATATTTATCAGAAACTCTCCAGCAACTAAAAAATACTCAAGCTCAATTAATTCAAACCGAAAAAATGTCTTCTTTAGGGCAAATGGTAGCCGGAATTGCTCACGAAATGAATAATCCTGTTAGTTTTATTTATGGCAATATCAAATATGCCAGTCAATATAGCCAAGAATTACTTGATTTAATCAATCTTTATCAACAGGAATATCCTAATCCTACCAGTAAAATCGCAGAAAAAATGGAAGAATTAGATTTAGAATTTTTAACTGAAGATTTTGAAAAATTACTAAATTCTCTGAAAGTAGGATCTGAAAGAATTAAAAACATTGTAGAGTCTCTACGGAATTTTTCGAGATTAGATGAATCAGACATGAAGCCGGTAAATATCCATGCCGGAATAGATAGCACTTTACTAATTTTACAAAATAGACTCAACCCTCAGAGGAAAAAATCAGAAATTAAAGTAGTGAAAAATTATGGTGATTTACCATTGGTGAACTGTTACGCTTCTCAACTAAATCAAGTATTTATGAATATTCTGAGTAACGGTATTTATGCTCTTGAAGACAACCGAAAAAATGACAGTGAATTCCATCAGGAACCAAAGATTATTATTAGTACAGAAATTACCAATTATAAGATGATAAAAATCAAAATAGCTAATAATGGTCCGAGTATTAGTCAGGAAAATCAACAGAAGATATTTGACCCATTTTTTACTACTAAACCAGTGGGTACTGGTACAGGTTTAGGTTTGTCAATTAGTTACTCAATTGTTGTGGAAAAACACCAGGGTAAACTAAGTTGTAATTCCGAACCAGGGCAAGGGGTAGAATTTGCGATCGAGATTCCATTTTAACCTACATTCGGCGGATTTTCATGGTTTGAATATTTTTTTTTGCGTTGGTGAATCAAGCTATGAAATCTAAGTTTCCTTAATTTAACTTTCCTGGCGGGAAGTCCCGCGCTCTCCATCCCCCCTAACCCCCCGTGCATAGGGGGGAGGGGGAGCGTCGGGATGAAAGCCAGGGCCCGGATTGGGATGCCTTCATAAGCTAAACGTTCATATGCCCTTGACAAGCTAGGAGCATTTTGTTATTGTAAAAGCCAAAACAGGGGGAGGACATCACCTCTGTCTAAACAGCGGTCAGGGTTTCCCAGACGCTCAGAATCCCGCGTTGTCCATCCCCCCTAACCCCCCCTTGAAAGGGGGGAATAGAAGGGCAACGTCGGGAGTATGTCAAGAAACCGGGTTTGTTGCGGATAGATATTAGTACGATAAGGCATTTACAGCAGTTTTCATTTCAGTAGACCACAGTAGGGACGTTCCATGGAACGTCCCTACAAGGTTTTTGTTGTGTCGATGTGGTTCATCAATCTGAAAAGCGCTGTAATACAAACCCGGTTTCTAGACTTTCATAGGGCTTTGTTGTATGAAAACATATAGCTACCGCACAAGATCCAAGCATATGTACTTCATACTTCTACAACTATTGTCCAATAAATAAATCTATGTTTTCTTACATAAAAAAAGGCTGAAACTTATACCTGCAAAGGCTTTTAGCCATTTAACTATTGGCCAATAAATGAATAAAGCATCAATGTATAGAAAGAGGGTGATATAGCTCCCACTAGGTTCACCTTTCATGTCGGATCTGACAACCGAAAAGCGGAACGGATGTTCTATGGCTATTACAACAAATCCCTTTCATAGCAAAAATCACCAATGCCTTTTTTTTTAGGGAGCATTTCAGTTATCAGTTATCAGTTATCAGTAATATCAAATCTGCTCTTCATGAAAGTGTTATAAGAAACCGGGTTTGTGGGAGGTAGATGTTATAGAGCGGAGCATTTAAAACTTTCCCCGGTTTCTGGCAGTATTAGATACTACCGGATTTAATATATAGCTAACAGGACTTACGCAAATCGACGTTTTAAGCACCATCTGTAGGGGCAAATGGCATTCGCCCTCACTATATATATATAGAGTCTTTGCATAAGTCCTGGCTAAGAAAGAATTGGTTACGACATAGACTGATGATCAATCTCAGACTAGGAAATGTTTTTCATGCCTGTTCCCTATTCCCTGTTTCCTGTTCCCTGTTCCCTGTTCCCTGTTCCCTGTTCCCTGTTCCCTGCTATAACAAACCGCGATCGCATCGCAATATAGCAGTCGAAGCAAAGGTTAGGACATTTATCAACCCTGAAACCCTTTAATAGTCTCCTGTTCTCTGTTCCCTGTTCCCTGTTCCCTAGCGCGTAGCGCTATAACCTCAATCTTAAGTAAATATAGAACTTGGCGTAAATTTTAATTAATATGTCTAAAATGAAATATAATTTTATATTTTGCTCCCAAGGGCATAAATAATACACAAAAATGAATCTCACCAAAAAAACTATAGCAGCCTTTGTCTCTCCTGGAATACCCCTTTCCGCTCTTGGCCTTCCTCTTCTTGTTTATCTTCCTCCATTTTATGCAGAAGAAATGGGACTTGGCCTTTCTCTGGTGGGCACAGTTTTTATGATTACCCGTTTATGGGACGTTTTGACCGATCCAGTTCTTGGTGTTCTCAGCGATAGGGTGACAACTCCCCTAGGCCGTCGGCGTCATTGGATTATATTATCCGTTCCTATTTTAATGATTTGCGTTTACAAAGTTTTTATCCCAGAAGCACCAGTTACAGAAAAGTATCTTCTGTTTTGGATGCTATTGTTGTATGTTGGTTGGACTCTGCTGAGTATCTCTCATATGTCTTGGGGTGCAGAATTATCATCAGATTATTATGAGCGAGCGCGAGTTCAAGGTTGGCGAGAATTTGCTTTAGTCTTTGGTATGTTAGCTGTTTTGATACTTCCGACTATTCTTGAACGGACTGGAGGTGCTGATAGTGGAACTAAAGTTGCTGCTATGGGTTGGTTTACAATTATACTGCTGCCCATCACTGTAGCGCTCGCTGTTAGTAATGTTAAAGAAAGACCTGTGACACCATCTTGTCAACTTGGTTTGTTTAAGTCAACCTCTCTGCTGTTGAAAAATCAACTGCTAATACGAGTGCTGATAGCAGATTTAATGATTGGTCTTGCTCCGGGAATTGTTGGATCGATCTATATTTTTTTTGTCACCCATGTTATGCAAATAGGGGAGTGGTCTAGTTTAATGCTCTTACTCTATTTCATAGCTAGTTTTTGTGGCATTCCTCTGTGGATGCGTCTTAGTTATAAGTTGGAGAAGCATCGGACTTTTGGTGTTGCTAAAATATATGGTTGTTTAATTCTTGTGAGTCTATTGCTCGTTCAACCAGGAAACTTATGGTTATATACTTTAGTTAATATTCTTTTCGGCATCGAATCTGGTGCGGGAGCGTTTTTATTGCGCTCAATCATGGCGGACGTTACAGACCACGATAACTTGGAATCAGGAACACAGCGTACAGGTCTTTACTATTCTTTGTTAACGATGACTAACAAAGTTGGTTCTGCTTTAGGAGTTGGGATAATTTATCCTATTTTAGATTGGATCGGTTTTGCTCCTGGGGGCGAAAATACTGCCGAAGCAATAGAGGCACTAAAATATATATTTATTTGTGTACCTATCCCAATTAGTCTTTTAGCAGTGATCGTTATCTGGAATTTTCCATTAGACAGCACTCGACAAAAAGAATTACGTCGTTTGTTGGCGGAACGTGATTCTGTGGTTGCTTCAAAATAATCAGGACTTACGCATAACCACCTTGTGTAGTAGGCGTGTCATATAGAACCCATTTGATATCTCTAGAAAAGAGGGAGTAGGGGAGCGCTCGTTTTGGCATTGTTCATTCATTGTCTGAGCTAGAATATTTACAACCCTATATTTTTTGAGTCCTGTACGGACTACACTCTCCACACAGACCACACTCTCCACACAGACCACACTCTCCACACAGACCACACGGACCAATCATATATCCCAAATGGGTTCTATATAAGTCTTGATGATTAGTTATGGCTTGCTAATTACAGCGCTTTTCAGTTGAGTAGACCACTAAATTCATTGTTAGGAGTCAGGAGTCAGGAGTCAAGAGTTAGGAGTGAAGAGTCAGTATCATTGTGGTTTATTCATATGAAAACCGCTGTAAATCTCAAAGCATTTCTATATAAAAGTTTCAGCAATTTTGATAGTCAGAAATACCTTGGTTTTCAGCTCTTCATCAAAATGCATGTTGGCATTTTGGGCGCATTGTTGGGCAAAAAAATTCTCCCGTACGGACATTTAGCTAAAGCACAACTTTCATATAGGGAATGCTCCGCAAGCGTTAACGCGGAGCGACATGGAAAGCGCAGCATTCCGGAACGGAAAACGCATTAATGCTCAAGCAACGTCCCTACCTACTCCCCTACTCCCCTACTCCCCTACTCCCCCGCTCCCCTACTCCTAAAAAAAGACTTTTTCAGCAAACCCTAGTTATTGTAAGTCATTGCGACGGGAACAGAGTGGAAGGAAGCAATCTCAGGGGTTGTAAGATTGCTATCCTGACGGAATGCTCCGCAAACGCTATCGCTTGCAATGACTACTTTTCAGCAGGTTTCTATATTACTCTAATATCATGTCCGGTAGCATCGTTTGTGTATAGAGTTAAGTCACAACTGGAAGAAACCCTCCTGACTCCTGACTCCTGACTCCTGACTCCTCCATTTTTATTTATAACTATTCAACCGGACATGATATAACTTATTCCTCCCAATATTGGGGATCATCTAAACTATCTGCACAGATAACTTTTCCTCTAAAATTTCCAATTATTCCCGGACGCAATTCTTGAACCATCCAAGCATCGGCATTTTTTTCGGGTATGGGATAATGAGGTTCAAACCCAAGGTTGCCTGCTGGTTTAAATCCGAAACGGGGATAATATGTAGAATGACCAAGTACAAAAACTAAGTCTACTCCAGATTCCGATAAAATGTCTAATCCCTTTTGAATAAGTTTTCCACCAATACCTTGTCTTTGAGCATCAGGTACAACGGCGAGAGGACCGAGAATTGAAAGTGATAAGGGAGCATTTGGTTCGAGAGTCGCTCTACTGAAAAAAATATGCCCTACTGTTCTATTTTCTTGGAAAGCAACCAGAGAAACAATAGGTTGAGCGCTATCGTCTCCCAGGAGCTTTTGTACAATTTCAGCCCCATCCTCTCCATCAAATGCAGCACGTTCGACAGACAAAATATCATCAAGATCGGAATCTAAAGCTTTTCTTATAATCATTATCTTTTTATGAATTCAATGGTAGTTTTCTCTCAATATAGCAGTAAGCAGAGCGATCGCTGAGAATCTAATATTTTCTTATTTACTTTTGACTTCTAACTTCTGACTTCTGACTTAAAATATATGTTACCAGGTTACAAAAACGGTTGAAAAAATGGGTTATTCTTGAGGATATAAGGTTGATAATCTAGATTAAATCTACTTTTCAGCACATCTGACCCCCATTTAACAAATACATAATGTTGACAATTATCGGTTGCGGTAATCTAAACCGTAGTGATGATGGGGTAGGAGTAATTATTGCTCAACGCCTGCAACAATATTTAGCTGCACATCCTCATCCCAATGTCCGGGTTTATGACTGCGGTACTGCGGGAATGGAAGTAATGTTTCAAGCGCGGGGAACTCAGCAACTGATTATTCTGGATGCTAGTGCTACAGGTTCGGAACCAGGTGCAATATTTAAGGTTCCTAGTTCGGAGTTGGAAGCATTGCCAGAACCTAGTTATAGTTTGCATGATTTTCGTTGGGATAATGCTCTAGCGGTAGGTAGAAAAATTTTTCGGGAAGACTTTCCTGATGATGTAACTGTCTATTTAATAGAAGCTGAAAATTTAGATTTTGGTCTAGAACTTTCTCCTGTAGTTCAGCGTTCTGCTGAGAAGGTTTTGCAAGAAATTATATCAAGTTTAATTGATTAATTATCAATAGTTGAAAGTAGAAAATTAGAAGTTAGGGATTTATATTTTTCCTTTTTTCTTCTTCCTTAAAATTAACACAAATAAATTATCATGGACGAACAAAGACAAGAACAATATTTTGAATTAATTGATAAATTAGTTAAGTGCCCAAATGGGAAAGAACCTGATGTTTTAGATGAAAATATTGAACTGGTTGACGCAGGTTTTGTTTCAGTTTTAATGCAAGTTGGTCAAGCACAAATTCATCAAGGAAATCAAGATGGAGCTAAATTTTTATTCCATGTTGCTCGTGAATTAGCAAAACAATTAGGATTGTATCCTGACCCAAATACTGCGGAAGTTCCTGCTCAGTAATATAGCATTCACAGGACTTACGCAAAATAGCAAATTATACACCTTATGTAGGGGCGAATGGCATTCGCACTCTACTAGATATGGTGGTTCTGCCTAAGTCCTGATTCAGCATTCAGAAATTAAATTTTTGTTGTGAGTATATTTGAGAGGAGCGAGAATGTTTTAATCGCTTTGGCAACTGCTATAGCAGCGATCGCTCAGGTATTTACAACTTTCAGCTCGAAAGTATACTCAAGAATTGGTTTACAAAAAATAATTTGTAAATATACCAGAGCGCACTGCTATAGATGTCAAAAAAAATGCTCTTGTTAATTTCTGAGTGCTGATATAAATTCACTTTAAAAACGTCACAAATAGTTTCAAACTTTTGAATCTATAAAATCTTAGTTTTTACTTTTGACCTTTTACTTAAATAGTTAATATTATGTTTTCTCAGACAGAAGCAGAAAAATTAGCAATTGATTTTTTGAGTAATGATTGGGAAATTCCCCAGACAGAAAAAGATTGGTTTACTATTAGATATGCTCGACAAGAACCTAGTTGGTATATTGTTGAAGTAGGGATAGAAGGATTTCCTGATTATTGGATTCTTCAGGTTTATGATACTGCTGAATGTGACCCTTGTTATACTTTTGTATCTCCTTTAAGTGGTTCTCAAAATACAGATGATTTGCAGGAATTACCAGAATCTATTGCTAATATGATTAGCTTTGAACGTAATTCTCAAGAAATGGCATCGCCAGCCAAAGTTTAAACACTTTGCAATAATCGTTTTAGGGTGAGCAAATATGGTCATTTCATTTATCAGTTATCAGTTATCAGTTATCAGTACCTCCAAGTGAACCATTGGGATTGAAATAATGAACCAAATATTTTTTTATCCCCTTAAAAATGGGAATCTTTAGACCTGATTTTTGGGTAAAATTTTCAGTATTTGCCTACTCGTTCTTTGATTTATTTATACAGAGCAAAAACTAATACCATTTCGACCTGATGTTGCGCTTAATATAAAGATAACAGTTATTAGTAAAATCCAGGACTAGGTAAGAACGATTAAGCGCATTGTTACAGAGAAATGGCATAAGTATTAAAAAAATATAAATAATTAAGATATTTATTAGCTGAGATGGATAAAATAAAACTATATCTAAGTTAAATACATTTGGATAGTATAAAAAAATAACAATTTTTGTTCAAAATACTAACTATTAAAAACTGTGATTCAAACTCTTAGTCAAACTACTGTAAAAGCAGCCCTGAATGCCATAGAATCTGAAGTAGCAACTGTCCCTGAAAAAATCCAGATGCTAATAGAAATGGCAAATGGGTTGCAACAAAAACCAAAAGATATTAAACAGCTACATGATGCTATTTCTCTGTATCAACAAGCTATAGAATTATCTAGCCAAGATTATCCTCTACTGCAAGCAAGAGCATTAGTAGGAATGGCAACAGCTTTGAGAACAATGCCAGTAGAAGGGCCAGATTTACTATTAGAGGCAAGAGAAGCTTATGAAACTGCCCTAGAAATATTAAGGGAACAGGCAACACCCGAAGAAGTTGCAGAAGCAGAAATGAACTTAGGGTTAGTGTTGCAAGGGTTAGTTTCCTTTAACTTGGCAACAATGCAACAGGCAATACAGTTATCTCAACAGGCGTTATCAATATTTACAGCAGATAAATATCCTCAAGAATATGCAATATTGCAGAATAATATCGCGATCGCTTATCTGTCCGTGACTCTAGATCCAGAAAGAGAAGGTATGCGACAAGCAATGGCAGTACAGTCATTTGAGGAAGCATTAAAAGCAGTTAACCTCATCGAACATCCCAAGGAATATGCGATGTTGCAAAATAACCTTGCTAATGCTTTACAATACCTCCCCAGTCTGCATCCGATCGAAAATAATTTGCGGGCGTTAACTGGATACAACGAAGCCTTGAAAGTTCGTACTGCTAAAGATACACCATTAGAGTACGCAACAACCATCTCTAATAAAGCTAACTTGCTATATAACTTACCCGATCATCCAGAAAATCCAGAAGCAGGAAATTACCAAAATTTGCTTCTGGCAAAAAATCTTTATGGAGAAGCTCAAGAAATTTTTTCCCAGTATCGGGAAGTAGAGAAAGCGACAGTAGTTTCGGAAGCATTGTCAGTAGTAGAAGCTGAATTGTTGCTGTATGAAGCTCAATTTACTATCTCTTAGAAAATAGGAGATTTCAATATTATTAGGAGGATAAAAATGAGTTATCTACTCACCACTATCAATACTCTGATTGCAGACTTGGCAGCTATGCCAAGCATTCATATTTTTCTTAGTAACTTAACTTCAGGAGAAATTACAATACTGACTGCCATATTTTGGTTGGTAGTTGCTAGTGGAATTTCGATTATTGCTGGTGCCATTGGCGGAATCTGGTTAGCAGGAAAAGATTTAGGTTATAGTCTAGCTGCAATGATTGGTGGTTTGTTTGGTCCCGCTGGTGTAATTCCCGCAGTTGTTCTTGGTTTGGCAATTTTGAAATTTGTTTAGCTGGAAGACACTGGCAAGACACTGATTTTGGAACGGATGCAAGGATTTTAAATGTCAATTGCAATCGTAGGGACGGGTTCCGCGTTAAATTAATGAGTTTACATTATCAAGAGGTGGGTTCTGTTAACTGGAAAAAGGCACAACTGAAGATAGCTAGACTGCATGGAAAAGTAGCAAATATCCGTAAAGACGCACTTCATAAATTGACAACATACGTAAGCCAAAAACCACGGCACTATTGTCATAGAAGATTTAAACGTTAGTGGAATGTTAGCTAACCATAAGCTAGCTAAATCAATCTTCAACCAAGGCTTTTATGAGTTCAGGCGACAGCTAGAATATAAAACACAGTGGTATGGTTCTGAGTTAGTAATAGTTGATAGGTTTTTTCCATCATCAAAAACTTGCTCGAATTGTGGTCATGTTCAAGATATGCCTTTAAATGTAAGGACTTATGACTGCCCAGAATGTGGTAGGTCAATCTTCGCCAAGATTTAAACGCCAGTATAAATTTAAGAAATGCAGTCGGCTCGACTGTGAATGCCTGTGGATGAGAAACCGCCGACGGCCTCAGTAGAAGCAGGAAGTAAACAGCCTCCTACGGAGGAGCTTCGCTATCAAGTTGTTACGTTATGTGACGCTTTGTATCAGTTTTATGGAGTAGTTAATTATTATGTTAGAAGTTGGTTGGTATAGTACTAAGTTGTTCCTCAAAGGTAAATTGCTACGGAATCCATTTTACTTTATCAGACAAGTAGCTTTAGCAACTACAGTTGGTGCTTTAATACTAATAGCAATGGCACAAATAGAAACAACATTATTGTTACCAATTATTATTTCTAGTCTAGCAACTGGAATTGCTATGCCATTTTTGCTCAAAGATATAAAGTTGAAATAAGGTCTCAAGCTTCTGATATAAAATCTAGTAGTGTCGATATAAATAAAGCAGAGAAACCGGGTTTATATAAAATGCCCTACTATACTGACATCTGTTTCCCATAAACCCGGTTTCTTCTAACTCCGAAGTAAGCGTATTTGATACAGCGGATTCCACCTTGGTGAGATACATCCCGGAGCGGGATCTTGCCCGCACTAGAAAGATTTAATTGTTAATATTTGTACTTCATATACTTGGAATCTTCTGTATGACTTCAGTAGGAAGAACTGATAAATGATAACTGATAACTGAAATGACTCAAGCCAAAATTCCCTCGCAAGAGTGTGTTAGTCTAGAAGCTCTGGTATCTGACATTACTCATTTTGAACAAGCGATCGCTCATTGGGATGAAAATCAAAAGTCAGTGGTTGAAGGGTTGAAAAATGCTATTGAAGCATTACATAAAGAAGCTTTAACCAGATTAATTCGTAGTGTAAAACAGGAATCTATGCCAGCATTGCGTCAAGCGGTGCAAGATGAAGTTGTTTATGGTTTATTGCGCTATCACGAATTAGTTAAACCACCAACACCACCTTTAGAAGTTCGGGTTCAACAGGCGTTAGATGAAATTCGCCCAGGTTTGCAAAGCCATAATGGTAATGTGGAGTTAGTCGCTATTAAACTGCCCGATACTGTGGAAGTAAAATTAGTAGGAAATTGTAGTAACTGCCCTGCTTCAACATTAACGATGAAGGATGGTGTCGAACAAGCAATTAAAACCCACTGCCCAGAAATTAAAAATGTAGTTTCTGTGAATACCTAAAAATAGGGAGTACGGGCGATTTCCTACGGAATGCTCCTAATTAAGCGAATCGCCCGTACGGGAGTAGGGGAAAAGAATTGATGAATAATGTCTGGTTGAATAGTTAGACTTTTTGGCATTGGTGATTTTGGCTATGATTTTTCAAGTGTAGGAACCGGGTTTGTATTAGATATCTTACCATACTGATATCTGTCTCCAACTTTCCCCGGTTTCTTATAGATCATGTAGAAGAAATGATGATTGATGTGGTTGAAAAGAAGATGCAGACCAGTAAAAACAGTATTAATGGATAGCTGGTATGCAACCAAAAGATTAATAGCTTGAGTAGATAATTTAGGTAAAATTTACTATTTTCCGTTAAAAAGAAATCGTTTAGTAGACGATACTGGAGGTATAAAAAGTTATCAAAAACTGGAAGAATTAACATGGAATGAGTGGGAATTAGTATCAGGAAAAACTATTAAAATTAAAGGCTTTCCTAGAGATAAAAAGGTCAAATTATTCTGGGTTACTGTTTCCGCCAACTTCAGCAGAATATATTGCAAGATTATGACTTGAATCAATTTCGTAATGATGATGTAGAGTTGGAAATCCTTGCCTCGATGGAAAATTGAATAATTTCACGCCAGAATTAAACAATTGATAGGACTGGAACGTTGTCAATGTCGTCTGAATAAAATTCAAAGAAACACAAAAGCTTGTGCCATGTTAGCTTGGAATTATTTGAAAAAATTGGCAACTATTCTTGGTCAAACTATTTACCAACTTAAACATCAACTATTGTCTAAATATCTATTCTCTGAACTGAAATACCCTGCAATTAAAACCACACAAATTTTAAGCTTTTAACAGTTGGGTTTTGGTGAGAAAATTTGGAGGGAGCGCATTAAATTTTAACTAGCGATATAGCTGCAGCGACGGCTCCGCCAACGCTCTATTTACTATGCCCTATATATAGTGTCTTTGCGTAAGTCCTGATATTCTCTGACGACAATGAATGAACAATGCCAAAACGAGCGCTCCCGTACGGACGTTGCTTGAGCATTAATGCGTTTTCTTATAGCCCACATTCCGCACGACAAAATGTAGTACACAAAGAGGGTCAAACTTGAGTAAGTATTTAGACTTATAGTATGGGGTAGGAGGCGATATAGCTGCAGCGACGGCTCCGCCAACGTAAATCAATAGAATAATATCAATTACCAGAACTTACCAATATACCAATTCAAAAATTGCCAAAATCCCTCTATCACTTGACTACTCCCATCTTAATAATTGCCAAGCGCTTTCATTTTTAACTATGATTCAATTGTTGATGATTTTTGTGTTCTACCTGTTTTCATCTCAAATTATTTAACTGAGTAGATAGTATCTTTGACAACTTGGAGAAAAAAATTTCAATAATTCTAAACGCTCTCTCTGTGAGATTAGATATGCTTTTAACACCGGAATTAATCAATAAATGAATCGACTGAAAACATTGAAATATCCAACGTAATGTCGGTCTATTAGTAGGACGACCTAATTGATTTTTTACAGTAGATTTAGTTCGCTTTAAAGTTTGACGCAGTTGACGTTGACCTAAACTATAAACCAATAAACACGGATCCCATAATTAACCCCAAAGCTTCGATTCTATGAGGGGAAACACGGAAGACACTATCAGTTAAAAACAGGGGGTATGCATAGAAATCTAAAGCCTCTTTCTACAGATTTTTGTCCCTTATATTTAGACAACATTTTTTAATCGAGTTAATTCCATGCTATCCAGGACATTTGTTGCTAATATAAATCGACCTGCTCGTTTTTTTCTAATTCTATTTTTGACTCTCTTAACCCCACTTGAACTTGGGCTTCATAAGGAAAATCTTTATCAGATTTCGACTCTACGAATTGAAAATTAATTTCTGTCAATTCGTGATCTAAAAAGTTTTTCAACAGCTTTCTGGTTGCTATTTCTGCATCTGGTACACAAGCAAACTTTTCTGATTTTAAACTACGCAGTTTTTTGTCAACTTCAACTCGTTCTTTCTGGATTTTTTTCTCTCTTATTTTTAAATCTGATTCTTGCCTTAGTTGACTTTCAACTATTAACCATCGAGGTACGAATGCCCCCTTAAGTTTTTGAGAGTTCTTGATAGCTATATCCTTTAATCTGACTGGGATTCAAACCCTCACTATCTATTTCTTGAACTGCGCAAGTGAGCTGCTTTTATACGAACAAGAACTCGACTTAACCATTTAATCTTTGTTAATAACTGTAGATTTTCGCTTAGTATATAAAGCACTATCTGCCACCATTAAACTGTCAAAATTTAACTGATTTTTAAACTCTTTCATGGCTAGTACAAATTCTTTTTGGTCAGATTCATTTCCAGACCCAATTCTCATCCACAATGGTACATCTCCATCGTTTGTACAAATTAAATCCATCATAAATTGTTTTAAAACTGTCAATTATCTGATGAATATCCATAAGTTATTTTGATAGTTTTTTGTTCTATATCTTCTGTTGATTCATCCTCATCTCTGTGATAATCTCCATGAACATGAAATGATGTAGAATCTAGGTGGACTGTACTTGTTTCTAGCTTATAAATTTTCACTGCTTCTAACACCACAGACATAAAAATTTCATTTAATCCTCTGTTATACAGTTGGTCTAATACCCGACCTAATTTATCATCATTAAAATACTCTGTTTTTATACCTGTTCCAATTAAATGTTCTATAGCTTTTCCATCAAAAAATTTACTAAATACATATAATGGAGATGAAACTAATCCTAACCCATTTAAAACCATTCCTTTGACTACTTGACCCCCTGTTATTTTTTCTGGGAATTGCTCTCCAAGTAGTTGATTAATTTTCTCTTCTATACCAATCTCATCAATAATTCCTGCTACTAATCCTAGATGGTCTATATTGCTAACTTCTATTGACATTTTCTCCTCTTTTTTATCTTCACTTATTATCTAGAATTACACTTTGAGGTTTTTTTTCTTGAGCCTAAATACTTACTCAAGTTTGACCATCTTTGCATACTACATTTTGTCGTGCGGAATGTGGGTTATAGGGAATGCTCCTATTCCATGTCGCATAGCGTTAGCGGAGCGAAAGCGTCAGCAAAACGTCCCTACCCCGCTTCCCTACTGGACCGTTTCAGCTAAAACTGTGCATTAGATTTTAGGTTGTGGGAAGACAAGGAAGACAAGGAGGAGAAGGAAGACAAGGTGGTAAGGGAGAAAAAAGCCTATTGCACCATTTTAGATGAAACAGTCCACTACTACCCCGCTCCCCCGCTCCCCTACTCCCCCGCTCCCCTACTCCCCCGCTCCCCTTCTCGCTCTTTTCTAGAGATATCAAATGGGTTCTATAGAACCCCTAAGCGCATCTTTTGAGGAAGTTGAGGTTTGAAACCTCTTAGTTCAGGTTTGGGACTTCAAGGTTTCAGCTTTGGGCCATCTCAGTTGACTCCTACCCTAACCACTCATACTTTTAAGTCCAAACTTTCTTGTTGACAAAAGCAAATTATTGGTTTATCTTTGTTTTTAGGTTAAATCCTGTAAATGTTATAGTAAGAAAGTAAGCTTTACTATTGGCCAAGAGTTGAGGTAAGAATCATGGGTACTAAACAAGCGTCTATTTTATTAGGTATCTCTCGTCAACGTTTATTAGTTTTACTTGCTCAAGGAAGAGTCAAAGGAGC
>NZ_JAAHHT010000177.1:1935-20313 GCF_010672085.1 Okeania sp. SIO3I5 | reverse complement strand
TGGACGCAACAATGTCCACATTTTTGCCTAACCTTATGTTTTGAGGTTAATTAATTGACCTCAAAAACATCTTATTTATTTAGGAAATAGAGACAATTACTCGTTTTAAGCACATTTTTTCTAAGAGTTGTTTGAACTTGATGACTGGTTAAAATCCGATCAGAAAGACGCAGGAAACTAAACTCGTGAGTGTTTAAAATTTGCCACGATCGCCCTTATTGATTAACGGCAGAATGCGTCAATCTATATAAAAAATTAATAATAATGTTGTTATATAAAGTTATTACTTGAAGGTAGGAAATTAAGGAAGAAGCATGGGATTAAAGCGGCGGGAATTTCTGCAAAGGGCTAGCTTGGCCTTGGGAGCATTGGGAATAAATGAAGCAGGGTGGTGGCGTCTCCAAAGTCGTTACTCAGAAGCCTTAGCTCAAACTACAGGAGGTAAATTAGCATTTTTAGTAGGTATTAATGAATATCGAGATACACCTCTGTCTGGGTGTGTTACGGATGTTGAGATGCAGCAGGAATTGCTAGTTCATCGGTTTGGTTTTTTACCTGCTGATATTTTGACTCTCACAAATAAACAAGCTACTAGGGAAAATATAGAAACAGCTTTTATTAATCATTTAACTAATCAAGCTAAACCGGATGACTTAGTTTTATTTCACTTTAGTGGCTATGGTAGTCGTGTGAGTAAGATGATTAATGAGGATAAAAATAATGAGTTAAATGCCTCAAATTTAACATTTCAAAATACTCTAGTACCAATAGATGGGATACCTCCCAATGATCACGGAAGAGCAGTCAATGATGTTCTAGAAGAGACTCTATGGTTATTATTGCGATCGCTCCCCACAACAAAAGTATTAACAGTATTGGATACTAGCTATGTATACCCTGGTAAAAATTTGCAAGGTGCTCTCAGAATTCGCTCTCGACTTAGTTCGACTACAGAGCAAATTAATATTAAAGAGAAAGCAATACAAACGGAACTCCGCGATCTACAAAATCTTCTAGCAGAACAGCAAATTTATGAAAGCCAAGTGCCAGGGGTGATTCTTAATGCTAGTCAGGAAAACCAATTTGCTACTGAAACTGACTGGAATGGTTTTAGTTCTGGTCTATTTACATACGCTCTTACCCAAAATTTGTGGTCTACAATTCCTGCAACTAAAGTACAAATTAGTTTTTCACGAGCTGCTAGCTCGGTAGAACAAGTAACTGGAGCTAGTCAGCAGCCAGATTTTAAAGAAGCAAAACAACAGAAAATTGCTCAATCTACAACAGTAACTACTATAACTCCAATAGTTATGGGCGATCGAAATTTCCTGATTCCTTCATTACCACCTGCTAGTGGTGTAGTCACTTCAGTAGAAGATAAGGGTAAAACAGCAAATCTTTGGTTAGGAGGATTGCCAATTAGTATTCTTGATGCGCTTACATCTAATTCCCTATTCACAACCTTACCTGGTTCAGATTTAGATCCGAACTTTCGATTACAAATTAAGACTAGAACTGGTTTAAAAGCGAAAGTTTCTGTAATCATTGACAATAGCTCACAACAATCATCAGAAAAGACGCAACAGCAGCTCGAGATGCTAGAAAATGGAGAAGACAGTCAAACACAAAAACCTGCTCAAAAATCTTCTCCTAGTCCTCAACTCTTGGCGGGAACGCTGGTTCGTGAAAAGATTAGAGTTTTGCCTAGACCTATAGATTTGATGATAGCTCTAGATCCTGAGATGTCAAGAATTGAGCGGGTAGATGCTACCAGTGGTTTTTCAGCAATACCTCAAGTTAGTGTAGTGGCAAATATACAGGCAGCAGATTATATATTTAGTCGAGTTCGCCAAACAAATATTGCTCAAAGTCCTTCTGCTCCTCTACCGTCTATGTCTCAGGGTCGTTATGGTCTCTTTTCTCTAGGTGAAATGCGAATACCCAATAGTGTAGGAGAAGGAGGAGAAGCAGTAAAGGTAGCAGTACAAAGGTTAAATTCCCAATTGAAAACCTTACTCGCAGCTAAGATATTACGTTTAACTAAAAATGAAGGATCTACTAAAATTAAAATCAGAGCTAACTTAGCTACTGTCACCCCAGAAGCAAAGATCGTTATGCGGCGAGAAACTTTCGGGATCGGCGATGGGAGAAAATTTCTAACTAATGATATAGGCAAATTTGCTGTTTCTGATGGATTATTAACTTTACCCATTGGTAGTCGAATTCAATCTCAATTATATAATGATGGCGATCGCCCAGTTTATTTTATGTTATTCATTTTAGACAATAGTGGGCGTATTCTTGTTCTCGATCCAACTATATCTAATCAAGTTGATAATAATGCTCAACCTTCACAAACAGGGTTAGTTGTTTCTCCGGGAGATAGTATAAATATGCCTCCAGCGATCAGCAAGTCTCCTGAAGATCCAGAATCTTTTGGATGGAGGGTAATAGGTCCTGAAGGATTATCAGAAATTCTGATTTTCTCTAGCTATCAACCATTTAAGGAAACAATTGCAGCTCTTGATGGGGAGGTGCGTCAGGTAAGAGACGATCGGTTAATTAAAGAAATATTGAATCCTTTAGCAATAGCAGAATCAATGTTACGAGATTTGCAGAGTGCAAGTCAATCAGCTATTGAATCTACTGGGTTATCAACGGATGATTATGCTCTAGATATTAATAGTTGGGGAACTCTGAGTTTTGTCTATCGAGTTGTTTAAAACAATGGCGTTGGTGAACTGAGCTATGAAATAATGGCGAGCGTGTTATAAGAAAGCGGGTTTGTTGGAGAAAGATATCAGTCAGACATAAGCATCTAATACAAATACTTGGGATTACCCTCTCCTCCTGCTTTACGAAAGTCATTGAGCTGATTTTTGAGATAGGAGTTAAGCTGCCTAGATAATTCAGGACTTACACAGAACCACCATATCTAGTAGGGGCGAGCAAGCGAATCGCCCCTACAGATGGTGTATAATTTGGTATTTTGCGTAAGTCCTGTAATTGTTGCTTTTCCTCTGGCGTTTCTACTTTTTCTATCAGTTCATCTAATTGTCGTTTTATCTCTTGTTTGTCTCCTGAACAAACTGACAACTCTAGCATTTGAACCGCATCTTCCCAATTAGCTGCTAAGACAACTTTCTCTACATCTCCCTGATCGCCATGCTTACAGTGGTTTTCGTTTGGGTGAACCACAGTAGGGGCGAGCAAGCGAATCGCCCCTACGATATTTTACTTGTGACGATGTGGTTTATTGATTCGAAAGGCCCTGTAAATCAATGCTCCAAAAAACTTCGCCCCCAAGGTTGTTAAAGTTTTTTTCAAAAGTTTCTTTCAGACTTTTGCTGTAGGCACTTTTAGGATTGTAAAAAATTACTACATTGTCTATCCAATCGTTATAGGCGTAATTGGCCAGCTTTTTTCCTGCTGCTGCATCCGAGGGAACTGTCCTGACAAAAACTTTACTGCTTAACGAGGTACTGGTGCTGGTAGGAGAAATCATGGGTAAACCTGCCTGATCGTAAACAGCTAACCCGGCCTTACTGGCACCACTAGAATTATGGCCAATAATATCATGTCCGGATAATCAGTGATAAAAAACCTTTATCCCTTTGAAGCAATATTCCCTTTTGCTGCCCCCCTTTCAAAGGGGGGTTGGGGGGATTTCCTCTGGTATTCCTCTGAAGTGTAACTATTCAACCGGACATGATATAACTCCTACAATAGAAGAATCTTTAACCAGTTCCCTAGCGACAGGCCTGGATCTATGTGGTTCGTTAGCTTTTCCAAAGCTTGTTAACCCAACAAAAACCCTTATTGGTATAATTTAGCTTAAAATTATAGTTTATATAAATTTGAGCTAGAATGTCTTGGAAATGTCGAGGTGTGACAAAAGACGGTAATGCTGATTTTCAGCATGATGAGTGCGAAGTTGAAGGTAGAGTTTGCCCACAATGTGGCCTCTTTCAACATGAAGTGGTGTCTTCCTCTCTACCTATTAGTTTGCCCATAATTCCTATTCTGATTTCTCTATCAGTAATTGCTGGTGTTGGTGGGTTAACCTTTAGTTTGCTCTCCTCGAAAGCTCCCAAACTGATACAGCAGAAGAGCGCTCGCTATGGTATCGATATTAGTTATCCAAAATCTTGGGAACTTAGGGAACCAGCAATTAACTATCCCCCTAGTGTTTTAGGAGCAACTAAGGATTTATTTCAATTTTTAGCTCCTGATAGTGGTGAGGGATCTTACCAGGAGAATATTCTAGTCAAAATCGAACAGATTGAAAGACCTTTCTCACTTGATGAATTTGCAGACGCACAGGTTGGAAGAATTAGACAGTTGGGTACTTACACTATAGAGTCCGATCAGAAGGTTAACTTAAATGGTAGTGATGTTCGTGAGATTATCTATTCTGGGAATAATGGTCAGTATTTTCTGAAGAGAAAGCGAATCATTGCAGAACCTAAGTTGCCAGGAGATTATTTCATTCTCATTACCTATACTGCTGATCAAGAAGATTATGATGTATATCTGTCAGAAGTAGATAGGATTTTCAAATCTGTTGAGTTGTTAGAATAAATTTCCTGAGAGTATGAATTTTTGCTCTTTGATTCAATAAAATTATATTTTTTTTCAAAGTTAATTAATTTAGGAGAACAAAGGAATGAAAAATAAATTGGCTTTCTCTTTATTTTCACTATTGACAATTTTAAGTACAATAATTGGTCTTAGTGCTTCAAGTGGAATGGGGCAGACATCGGGTGCGGAAATAGCTCCAAAAAAAGGTATTCTTGACCAGGAAAATGTCTATTATTGTGATAAGACATCTTATAGTTACCCAACATTAGTGTTTCGTTCTGATTTAGGAAATGCTCGTTTGATTGAATTCCGAACAGAAACATTTGGTAAAAAGTGGACACCTCTGGAGCGTTGTCGAACTATTGCTAAAAGAGCGCGAGAATTTCATCGGTTAAGAATTATTAGTTATTTAACCCTGGAGGATATGGAAGGAACAAACTTTCAGGCAATTTGTATTTCAAAGTATGATGCCGATCATGCCGATCTTTTGAAAGAGGATCCTGATTTTGTGCGGTTGTTGATTACACTTCAACAAAATGATAATGGAGAGAAGATTCTTGATGAGATTCGGGGAATTTCTTCAATATCTAGCAATGGTGAACCATTAATACATTAGTAAAAAAAATACTTTCCTGTTCATAGGGAAAATTATCTGAAGAAGTAGATGAGTCTATTCCACAAAGGATAATTTTTGAGGATTTCTCTATTTTTATATTACCTGAATAGAAGGGTTTCAAAAATAGTGGGATAGGTTCATTGAATAATTTTAGATTAGAGTTAGAAGGTGAAATTGTGCTAATTTCGTAGTTTTAAAAGCTTATAGGAAACTTCTTAGTTAAATACGGCACTTCTTGTCAAATCAATTCAAAATTCAAAATTATTAATTCACTCATTATAACCTCTGCCTCAAGTCAGAGGCTTGAAATAAGGAAAATATTTTTGATTTTTTCGAGCTTTGAAGAACGAGGTTTGAATCCTTAATTAAATAATTATTCAAATTAAGGAATAAACCAAAACTTTTGAACTTTGAATGCGTGAATTTTGAATTCAAAAAAGGGTCACCTTCTCTAACAACAATCTATCTCTAAGTAAGGAATAAAAAAAATGGGATTTCGATTTTTTGGCTCTGTGTTGCTAGTGACAACAATTTTGCTCTCAGGGAGTAATGCTGGCAAAGCTAGAGAAGTTAGTCGCGATCGAGAAATTTTAGAGCAAGGTATACCGTATTTCTGTGATGATCAACATCAAATTGATAACGAAAGCGATATCAAAAATACGGTCTATCCAACTGTAGTTGCTAGGTCAGACTTGGGAAATATCCCGATCATTATATTTAAAACTTCTAGTCCAGATAAAAAAACTAAGCCTTCAGAACGTTGCAAAAATGTTGCTAACAGGTTAAATAATTTTCACAAAACCAAAAATATTGGTTATTTAGCTTGGAAACCAGTATCTCCTGAATCTAGTGAAAGAGCAATTTATATTTCTAAGTATGAAGGTGATGCGTATAGAAATAATAAATATCTTGGTCTGTTGTTAATTTTAAATTCAGATACTCCACCCCATAGAATTATGCAAACACTTGAAGGGATAACATCATCAATGCCAAAAACTGAAGATCCAATTGTTCAATAGGTGTAATTTATTAAAGTTATGCAGAAAACAGAGACTCCTTTAACATTTCGACTGTGGACAGTTGATGAATACTATCTGATGACTGAAGCAGGAATATTAAACCCAGAAGAACGAGTAGAATTAATCGAAGGACAAGTAATTAGAATGGCAGCAAAAGGTATTGCTCATGTTATAGCTGGAAAGCAAACACAGAAATTACTAGAAAATCTTTTGGCAGAGAAAGTTTTAGTCTGGATGCAAGATCCTATCCGATTAAATAATTATTCTGAACCTGAACCAGATATTGCTCTTGTCATGCCACCGCTAGAACGTTATTTAGACCATCATCCAACAGCTTCAGAAGTTTATTTAATTATTGAGATTGCAGATACAACTTTCAGAATTGATCGGGATAAAAAAGCAAAAGCGTATTCTAGATCGGGAATAGCAGATTATTGGGTTTTAGATATTGTAGAACGCCAGTTGCACGTTTTTCGCGAACCTTCTGAAGCGGGTTATCAAAACGAGATTATTTTGTCGGAAACAGAAAGTATTTCTCTTTTGGTATTTCCTGATGTGAGTGTGATTGTAGGTCAAATGTTACCACCACCAATCCCATAACTATATTACCTATCTTACAGCACTTTTCACTCTTTATGAACCACATCGCCATAATCAAAACCTTGTAGGGAGGTTCCATGGAACCTCCCTACTGTGGTCTACTAATTATGAAAACCGCTGTAATCAAGACAATTTTATAACATTATTTATTTGATGAAATTGACATAACATATATTGGTATGAATGTCAAAGTAAATTTTGTCGTATTAACACTCTTGATCGAGTTCTGCAAAATTGGTTAAACTAAAAAAAGATGATCATATATAAGGAAATAACTGAATGGTTGCAACACCAGTCCAAATTAAACACGAAGTTAAAGACGAATCTCTGGCCCCTCTAGGAAAGCAAAGAATTGAGTGGGCAGGTAGAGAAATGCCCGTTCTACGCCAAATTCAAGAACGTTTCGGCAAAGAAAAGCCATTAAGCGGAATTAAATTAGCAGCTTGCTGTCACGTGACAACTGAAACTGCTCATTTAGCGATCGCTCTCAAAAATGCAGGAGCTGATGCTGTCTTAATTGCTAGTAACCCTCTATCTACTCAAGATGATGTAGCTGCTAGTCTAGTAGTTGATCATGGTATTTCTGTATTTGCCATGAAAGGAGAGGATGAAGCAACTTATCTGCGCCACGTTGAAATTGCTTTAGACCACAGACCTAATATTATTATTGATGATGGTAGTGATGTTGTCGCAACTCTAGTAAAAAACAGACAAGATCAACTTCCCGAACTCATTGGTACCACTGAAGAAACTACTACTGGTATTGTTCGTCTCCGTGCAATGTTTAATGATGGGGTATTGACTTTCCCGGCGATGAATGTTAACGATGCGGACACAAAACACTTCTTTGATAACCGCTACGGTACGGGTCAATCTACTTTAGATGGTATCATCCGTGCTACTAATGTTTTATTAGCAGGTAAAACTGTTGTTGTTGTTGGTTACGGATGGTGCGGTAAGGGTACTGCTCTTCGCGCTAGAGGTTTAGGTGCAAATGTAGTTGTAACTGAAATCGATCCAGTTCGCGCTATTGAAGCTATCATGGATGGTTTCCGAGTAATGCCAATGGCGGAAGCTGCTCCTATAGGCGATTTATTTGTTACTGTTACTGGTAATAAGCACGTTATTCGTGGCGAACATTTCGATGTGATGAAGGATGGAGCGATCGTTTGTAACTCTGGTCACTTTGATATTGAAATTGACCTGGAAACTTTGGGTCAAAAAGCTGATGAGATCAAGACAGTTCGGCCTTTCACTCAACAGTATAAACTCAAAAATGGTAAGTCTGTAATTGTATTAGGTGAAGGACGGTTAATTAACTTAGCTGCTGCTGAAGGTCATCCTAGTGCAGTTATGGATATGAGTTTTGCTAACCAAGCATTAGCTTGTGAATATTTGGTGACAAATAAAGGTAAATTAGAGCCTGGTTTACACTCTATTCCTGAGGAAGTTGATAAGGAAATTGCTCGTTTGAAATTACAGGCAATGGGTATTGGTATTGATAGTTTGACTCCCGAACAAATTGAGTACATCAATTCCTGGACTGTTGGTACCTAATAAGAAGTAGCACTCACCTATATTAACAGCCAAAACGAATTTTTCAAATATAGTTGGGAACTGTTACCCTTGAATTTTTAGCTGCACATGATATAAATGCTGTTGGCTAAGAATTCCATTAGGAAAAGCTGATAGCTAGTTCAATATTAATTCCTATTCCTGGAAAAATTTTTGGCTTTATTTTAGTTGAGTTTTAATCACTAATTTATACTTTACAGCAGTTTTCATTTCAGTAAACCACAGTAGGGGCGTTAACGATAGTTATGCGTAAGCTAACGGTCGTTCGCCCCTACAGGGTTTTGGTTATGACGATGCGGTTTATCAATCTGAAAAGGGTTGTAGGGGCTTGGTGACTAAGCCCCTACTTATTCAAAATTTATATTTATTAGACTTCTTGCAGAAGTAGGGAATAGGGAATAGGGAATAGGGAATAGGGAATGAAATTGTTGATTTCATATCTTGAATTTATTTCATTTTTGATTTTTGGAGATGTCTATTATTTAAGATAAATCTATGGCTAAATTATCTGTAGAATTACAACGATATTTTTTTGATGAAAAACTTGCTGCTCAAGTTACTTTGAGAGATATTATTGACTTAGCAGGAGAGAGAATTTTTGGCTTTTTATTCGTGATTTTGTCTCTACCTTCTGCTTTGCCTGTACCTGCTCCTGGTTACTCTATTCCATTTGGAATTTTATTACTTTTATTGGCAGTTCAACTAATAGTTGGTTCAAAAACTCCGTGGTTGCCTAAAAGTTGCTTAAATCGTTCTATTTCTATTGATAAAATACAAGGAATTTTGAAGTCTGGCATTCCTTGGTTACAGAAAATTGAGGTGATATCTCGTCCTCGATTGAGTTATATTTGCACAAGTTTTGTTGGTAGAATTGTGATTGGGTGCGCGATCGCTCTGATGGCTATTTCAATGATGATTCCTATTCCGGGTACTAATACTTTACCAGCGATCGGGATTTTTGTTACTGGTTTTGGTTTGTTGGATGATGATGGTGTTATTAGTTTGGGTGGGTTGGTGCTTTGTGTAATGGGAGCAACTTTAAGTGGTTTAATTTTGGTTTTTGGTTATGAGGTTGTTAAGGGTGGAATTGAATTGATTAAAAATTATTTGACTGGAGGTTAGAATTCAGTTATCAGTTACTCAGTTATCAGTTATCAGTACATCCGTCTAAATTACAGCAATTTTCAGGTTAATGAACCACATCGCCATAAGCAAAACCCCGTAGGGACGTTCCATGGAACGTCCCTACTGTGGTATACCATGCAGGAAAACTGCTGTAAGATGAAACAATCTAATACACAGGACTTACGCAAAGAAACCAGGTTTTTATGATAAGTTGTTGTTTTTATAATAGACATCTAGGAAAAAACCCGGTTTCTGAGTTTGTCTGTGTAAGTCCTAATATAATGAAATAATTATCAATTAAATTCTGGGATAGACACTTTGAAAGAACTTTTAATTACTGCAACTGATACTGACGCTGGTAAAACAATATTGACGATCGCTCTTACTTCCTACTGGCAAACTTACCACAAAGACCTTAAATTAGGTTTATTTAAACCTATTCAAACTGGGATTGGCGATCGCGAACTCTACACGAAACTATTTTCCCTTGAACAATCTCTTGACGAAATCAACCCTTTGTGGTATGAAACTCCAGTTGCTCCTCCAGTAGCTTCAGAACGGGAAGGTCATCTGATAGAATTAGACAAGGTATGGTCAACCTTTACAACCTTGCGACAGCAAAAAGATTTTGTATTAGTCGAAGGTTTAGGAGGACTTGGTTCCCCTGTAACTCACGAACTGACAGTAGCAGACATAGCTAGAGATTGGCATTTACCTACTATTTTGGTTGTACCAGTCAAGTTAGGGGCGATCGCTCAAACTGTAGCAAATGTCGCCCTAGCTCGTCAAATGAAGGTTAATCTCTTAGGAATTATTCTTAACTGTGTGAAACCTTGCTCGGAACAAGAAATTGCTGACTGGACTCCAGTTGACCTAATTGAATCCTTAACCCAAGTACAAGTTTGTGGCATTATACCACATTTAGCAGATATTGCTGACTTAGCTAATTTAGCTAAAGCTGCTTCTAACCTGGATTTAGAAAAATTTCTGCCAGTATTAACCAAAGTATAATAGAAGTTAGGAGTCAAAAATCAGGAGTCAGGAGTTAGGAGTTAAATTCTTGCTTGATGTATCTGCATTGTAATAGTAGTGGATTGTCCGGCAATATTTGTTACGAGAACAGTGGGAGCATCTTGCTCCCCTGCCAGATATTCTTTTTTCCTATATACCATAGTCAGAAGTTAAATTCTTGCTTGGTGGTGGTGCATTGTAAAAGTAGTGGATTGTCCGGCAATATTTGTTAGGAGAACAGTAGGAGCATCTTGCTCCCGTGCCAGATATTCGTTTTTCCTGTATACCATAGTCAGAAGTTAAATTCTTGCTTGGTGGTGGTGCATTGTAAAAGTAGTGGATTGTCCGGCAATGTTTGTTACGAGGTAGGGCAGTGGGAGCATCTTGCTCCCCTGCCAGATATTGCTTGGTGGTGGTGCATTGTAAAAGTAGTGGATTGTCCGGCAATGTTTGTTACGAGGTAGGGCAGTGGGAGCATCTTGCTCCCGTGCCAGATATTGCTTGGTGGTGGTGCATTGTAAAAGTAGTGGATTGTCCGGCAATATTTGTTAGGAGAACAGTAGGAGCATCTTGCTCCCGTGCCAGATATTCGTTTTTCCTGTATACCATAGTCAGAAGTTAAATTCTTGCTTGGTGGTGGTGCATTGTAAAAGTAGTGAATTGTCCGGCAATGTTTGTTACGAGGTAGGGGAGTGGGAGCATCTTGCTCCCGTGCCAGATATTGCTTGGTGGTGGTGCATTGTGAAAGTAGTGCATTGTCCGGCAATGTTTGTTACGAGGTAGGGCAGTGGGAGCATCTTGCTCCCGTGCCAGATATTCTTTTTTCGGCGTTGCTGAATTAAGGGATTAATATTAAGTAGGAGGGGCATCCTGCCTGTCCAAAAATATCAGGAACGGGCAAGATGCCCATTCCACAAAACTATTAAAATCATCCCGCATTTATGCAACGCCCTTTTTTCCTGTATACCATTACTATACAGGACTACCAAATTCTTAATTATCAAAAATATGGTTTCAACTATTTCAACCTCAAATTTTGCGATCGAATCTCAACTGCGGTCAGACATTAGAAAACTGCAACCTCTATTAGTTGAGTGGCGACGACATCTGCATCAAAGACCCGAATTAGGTTTCAAAGAACACCTAACAGCAAAATTTATTTCCGAAAAATTGCAAGAGTGGGGCATCGAACATCAAACAGGAATTGCTAACACAGGTATAGTCGCAATTATTAATAGCGGTAAACCAGGACCTGTACTCGGTATCAGAGCAGACTTAGATGCACTACCAATACAAGAATTAAACGATGTTCCATATAGATCCATACATGATGGTATTATGCACGCCTGTGGCCATGATGGACATACAGCGATCGCTCTCGGTACTGCCTACTATCTCGCTAATCATCGTCAAGATTTTAGTGGTATCGTAAAAATCATCTTCCAACCTGCCGAAGAAGGACCCGGAGGCGCTAAACCAATGATTGAAGCAGGGGTGCTGAAAAATCCTGATGTAGATACTATTATTGGTTTGCACCTGTGGAATAATCTTCCCCTAGGAACATTGGGAGTCCGCAGTGGTGCTTTAATGGCAGCTACCGAAAGATTTAGTTGCACAATTTTAGGGAAAGGTGGGCACGGAGCAATGCCACATCAAACTGTAGATTCTATTGTAGTAGCAGCACAAATTGTTAATGCTTTACAAACAATAGTAGCTCGGAATATTAATCCTATAGATTCAGCAGTTGTAACAGTGGGGCAGTTGAAGGCAGGTAGAGCATTTAATGTTATTGCCGATACTGCTAGAATGAGTGGAACTGTCCGCTATTTTAATTTAGCTTACCAAGATTATTTCGGTAAACGAATCGAACAAATAATTTCTGGAATTTGTGCAAGTTATGGGGCAAATTATGAGTTTAATTATACTCCACTTTATCCGCCGTTAATTAACGATTCAAAAGTTGCAGATTTAGTTAAAAGTGTTGCTGAATCAATAGTAGAAACTCCTGCTGGTGTTGTACCAGAATGTCAAACTTTGGGCGGTGAAGATATGTCATTTTTTCTACGAGAAATACCTGGTTGTTATTTCTTTTTAGGTTCTGCAAATGCTGAGAAAAACTTAGCTTATCCTCATCATCATCCCCGGTTTGATTTTGATGAAACTGCTTTGGGAATCGGAGTAGAAATGTTTATTCGTTGTGTCGAAAAGTTTTGTAATTAGGGATAATTTTTTGGCTTTTTTGGAAAAGCAAATTTCTATTTTAAACTGGGTTTTTACTACAAAAATCCAGTTTATTTGTATACCAGGGAACAGGGAACAGGGAATAGTCAGAAAAACATTTCCTAGTCTGAGATTTATGATCATATCAAATCCCCTGACTTCGGAGCGTTATCAGAAACCGGGTTTGTGGGAGGTTAATGTCAGCAAGTGTAGGGCATTTGATACTTTCCTCGGTTTCTCTGCTTTTTTATACCAATACTACCCGATTTGATATGAGTAATTGTCTTAACCAATTCTTTCTTAGCTATATTTTTAAGATGGAAGTTTTTTAGTAAGCATTTCCTGCGGAATGCGGAGCTAAAAGACGTCATATAGAATCCGGGTAATTAGTTATCGTATTACTGAGGAGTAATGAGTAAGGAGTAAGAAGTAAGGAGTAAGAAGTAAGGAGTAAGAAAGGAAATGAAAATGCATAAATTTTTAAATTCGTCCTTCTAGCAAACACATATTTTAGTTGAGGATTTTTGAATGCGATTACTGTATAACCGGATTTTATATCAGCTATCAGCTAACTGCTTCTTTCAACAAAAATCTTAGTGCAGGATGGCAGAAATAACTGACCAGTTACAAAATTATAAAAGCCTTACTAACCAATAATGCATGCATTTTGAATTTTGCATTTTTAATTCCGCGTAGCGGCACTAATTTTTCTTATCTTCCCTATCTTCCCTATCTCATATTTAGAGAAGTTAAAAGGTAAATTAGGAGATTTTTAAAGTTACTAAACTTCCCTTGTAATTAAGGTAATTTAGTATTAAAATATCAAGATTATTATCGTTTATACTGCTTTTTTAAAAAAGGTATTTTTATCTAAATAAAGTCTTAAGAATAATCAAAATATCCGAAATATAGACTTATATAGTTTGTAGCTAAACTTGTAATTAAAAATAGTTCAGAATATTTATGCAAAATAACATCAAGCAAAAACCAAACTACCTAAGAATATTAACAATTGCTTCTCTATCATTATTAGGAAGCCAAATGCCAAATATTGCTAAGGCAGACCAATGGACTCCACCTATTAACGATACAAATAAGATATTAATTGCTCAACAACAAGAAGTTTGTCAACTTCAATCTTCACCAGCAGATAGTCGTCAGGGTGTAGATTTCCGAGATCAACCAGGTAGTAGTAATAATATTGCTTTTTTTAATAATGGTACTTCTGTAACAGTCATCAATAGATCCAATGATGGACAATGGACGCAAGTAACTGGACCTAATAATACTCAAGGTTGGGTATATACTCCCTATCTGCAAAATTGCAATACACGCTCTGCTTCACAACTACCTAATACAGGCAGTACGACAGGTGGAATACCTATAGGAACAATGTGTCAAGTTACAGGTTGGCCTGAGTCCCCTTATATTGCAGTTCAAGATTTTCCTAATGCTCGAAGTAGACCTCTGCCTTATATTTTTAATAAGGGTACTCAACTACAAGTTTCACAACCACCAGCAGGACAACAGTCTGAAACAAAGTGGGTTTATGTTAGGTCTATGGCCAACCCTCAACAAGTAGGCTGGGTATGGAAGCCTTATATTCAATGTAATTAGGGTTTGCTGAAAAAGTCTTTTAGTAGAGGTAGGAGACAGGAGACAGAAGACAGGAGACAGGAGAAATAGGAATTGTAGAGGAGGTAGTCGGAAAACTTGTCCCTTGATTGTTCTACCATAATCGCCCCAAAATACTAGCTTTATGCAGCTCTTTGGACCGAAAAGCTGGCACTTTTTCAGGGGATAAAAAGGCTGAAACAAATATCAGTCAATACTTTGATATTTAATCAGCAGAGCAATAATTAATTCAGAAAAAGTCATTTCAGTTATCAGTTAGTCAGACGTAGGTTGGGTTTCATCCCTCAACCCAACCTATACTTATTGCAGCATTTAAGTTGTGTTAATCCACTACAATAACGAACTCTCAAATATAGTCAGTGCTGTAAACTTAACTTCTGAATTCTGAATTCTAAATTCTAAATTTTGCTCTACTTCCTATTTCCTTTGATGATCAAAAATCTTGCCCCCAGTGCCAAATAGACCATAAAATTAATTATTACTAAAAATTTGAGGGTGCGCCATATAGGCCATTGTCCGGTACAGGGAGAATAAAATTAATTATGAGTAACCGTCCAATAATCCTAGGTATTGTGGGTGATAGCGCTGCGGGTAAAACTACCTTGACTAGAGGAATAGCTCAAGTATTAGGGCCAGAAAATGTCACTATTATCTGTACAGATGATTACCATCGCTATGATAGAAAACAACGAGCTGAAATAGGTATTACAGCCCTCCACCCAGATTGTAACCATCTTGATATAATGCAGCAACATCTAACTCTGCTGCGTACTGGACAACCAATTCTCAAACCTATTTATAATCACTCAACTGGAACATTTGACCCTCCAGAATACATCAAACCTAACAAATTCGTGATTGTTGAGGGACTACTGGGTTATTCGACTAGGGGGGCAAGGGATTGTTACGATGTGAAAGTGTACTTAGCTCCTCCAGAAGAATTAAGGGCAAGATGGAAAGTAAAACGGGACACGATGAAAAGGGGCTACAGTGAGGCACAAGTTCTCAAAGAAATGGAAAAGCGGGAACCAGACTCGGACGAGTTTATCCGTCCACAACGTAAATGGGCAGATGTAGTTGTTACTTTTTATCCCCCTTCTAATGATATAAATAGTTCTCAACTTCATGTCCGTTTGGTACTCAGACCAACTATTCCTCATCCAGATTTTCTAGAAATTATTGGTCAAGGTAGTCCGAGTTTTCAACCAGCAGTCCGTTTGGGTTTAGACCGAGATATGGGTAAACCAGTAGATGTTTTGGAAATTGACAGTAATGCTACTAAGGAACAGGTAAATGAGTTAGAGATAATTCTCTGTCAGGACACGCCTTATTTAAAAGATTTTTGTTCGCCGAAAGGAAACCCAGATATTGGTAAGTTAGTTGGAACAACTGGGGAGTTGCTCCAGAGTTATCCTCTTGCTTTGACTCAATTACTTGTTGCTTATCACATGATTAAGGCAACTAATATTTATCAGTAGAAGGGAATAATTAATAATTAATAATTAATAATTAATAATTAATAATTGATAATTGATAATTAATTATTACCTCTTCTTTTTAAGAAGAGGATTGGTTAAAAGGAATTTTTTTGTTTTTTATCCTTGAAAGGAAAGGCTTTAAACCTTAATTTTTCGGTGAAGAAAGGAAAATAGGATTAAATAGTAGTTTTATACAAGGATTATTGGGTACTCAAAAAATGCTGTTTTGATTAGAAAAACACTCAATCTAGATTTACATCTCATTGGAAAACACTATAAATAGGAAATATGGGGAAAAATTTACTGTTTTTTATCTATAAGTTTTGAATTTTTACTAATTATTGAGGATTGCTTAATAGTTAGTATTCAGCTCTCGTATCCTTGTCAGATTTTATTTGACAATAAAGTTGTGTTGGTAGAGTATAAATTAAGTAACTTTTGAACTAGAAACTATGTCTAACAAAATTTCTCCTGAAGAATTTTATGATGATTATGCTATCAAATATGATGATGTTGCCAAGAGAAAGTCTAATGCAAATCTGCATAATGAGGCAGTTAAAATCTTCCACCAACACAATCATAATCAAGGCAGTATTTTAGATATTGCTTGTGGAACTGGACTTCTCAGTGAATTATTACAAGGAGATTTTGAATATACGGGTATTGATATTTCTGCTGAGATGTTGAAATATGCAGCAAAAAGAGGTTATAAAACTATTCATAAACCAATAGAAATGGCTTTGGCAGAAGTAGATTCTAACTCCTACGATTTGGTTTTTTGTTTAAGTTAATTACATTTTGTAGAAGATGCTAAAACAGCGATCAAGCATATTTATCGAATTGCTCGTCAAGCTATTTTAATAAGCCTTGATGAATTGACAGAGGAATATATTAAAAAGTTTATTGTTCCAGTTTACGACCATTCAAAAATAGTAATTGAAAATGCTATCGAAGATTATTTTATTATAGGTTGGGTTTCTTCAAGTCAAGGTATTCCTATCCGAACTCGGATGATTTATATTGAACAAAAAAGCTAAGGTAATGATTTAATAAGACTTGGCATTTAATATTGCCTATTGATCGTATTATACGGAATGGTAAATCTAAGTAAATTTTAACTATAAGTTATGGTAAATAAAATTTCTGCTGAAGAATTTTATGATAATTTGGCTGCTAAGTATGATGATGTGCTAAAAGACCCCAAGTGTAATGCACAGCACGTCCATGAGGCAGCTAAAATATTTCATAAATATAATTACCATCAAGGTAGTGTTTTAGATATTGGTTGTGGCACAGGTTTTTTGAGTGAATTATTACAGGGAAATTTTGAATATACAGGTATTGATATTTCTAGTAAAATGTTAGCTTATGCCACTAAAAGAGGTTATAAAACCATCCACAAATCAATTGAAATAGCTTTGCCTGAAATTGATACTCAATCCTACGATTTTGTTTTTTGTCTGGGTTCGTTGTTATTTGTTGAAGATCCTCAAATAGCAATTGATCATGTTTATCGAATTGCTCGTCAAGCTATTTTAATTAGTATTGATGAAGCGACAGAGGAATATATTAAAAATTTTGCTGTGCCAGTTGACGACTATTCAAAAATTACAATTAAAAATGCTATTGAGGATTATTGGATTACTGGTTGGACTTCTCCAACTACAGGTATTCCTATCCAAACTCGTATGATTTATATTGAACAAAACAACTAAGGTAATGGTTGACTAAAATTTAAAATTTAATATTGTCTATTGATCGTATTACATGGGATAGTAAATACAAGTCAATTTTCAACTATAAATTATGGTAAATAAAATTTCTGCTGAAGAATTTTATAATAATTTTGCTCCTAACTATGACGATGTGCTAAAAGACCCCAAGTGTAATGCACAGCACGTCCATGAGGCAGCTAAAATATTCCATCAATATAATTACCATCAAGGTAGTGTTTTAGATATTGGTTGTGGCACAGGTTTTCTGAGTCAATTATTGCAGGGAGATTTTGAATATACAGGAATTGATATTTCAGCTAATATGCTAGAATATGCAACTACAAGAGGTTATAAAACTATCCATAAACTAATAGAAACAGCTTTACCTGAAATTGATACTCAATCCTACGATTTTGTTTTTTGTTTAAGTTCATTACATTGTGTTGAAGATGCTCAAACAGCAATTGAACATCTTGATCGAATTGCTCGTCAAGCTATTTTTATTAGTATTGATGAAGCGACAGAGGAATATATTGAAAATTTTGCTGTGCGAGTTGACGACCATTCAAAAATTACAATTAAAAATGCCATTGAAGATTATTGGATTACTGGTTGGACTTCTCCAACTACAGGTATTCCTATCCAAACTCGTATGATTTATATTGAACAAAACAACTAAGGTAATGGTTGACTAAAATTTAAAATTTAATATTGTCTATTGATCGTATTACATGGGATAGTAAATACAAGTCAATTTTCAACTATAAATTATGGTAAATAAAATTTCTGCTGAAGAATTTTAT
>NZ_JAAHHT010000177.1:0-1835 GCF_010672085.1 Okeania sp. SIO3I5 | reverse complement strand
TAAGGTAATGGTTGACTAAAATTTAAAATTTAATATTGTCTATTGATCGTATTACATGGGATAGTAAATACAAGTCAATTTTCAACTATAAATTATGGTAAATAAAATTTCTGCTGAAGAATTTTATGATAATTTTGCTCCTAACTATGATGATGTGCTAAAAGACCCAAAGTGTAATGCACAGCACGTCTATGAGGCAGTTAAAATATTCCATCAATATAATTACCATCAAGGTAGTGTTTTAGATATTGGTTGTGGCACAGGTTTTCTGAGTCAATTATTGCAGGGAGATTTTGAATATACAGGTATTGATATTTCAGCTAATATGCTAGAATATGCAACTAAAAGAGGTTATAAAACTATCCATAAACTAATAGAAACGGCTTTACCTGAAATTGATACTCAATCCTACGATTTTGTGTTTTGTTTAAGTTCATTACATTGTGTTGAAGATGCTAAAACAGCAATTGATCATCTTTATCGAATTGCTCGTCAAGCTATTTTTATTAGTATTGATGAAACGACAGAGGAATATATTGAAAATTTTGTTGTGCCAGTTTACGAGCATTCAAAGATTGTAATTGAAAATGCTATTGAAGATTATTTTATATTAGGTTGGACTTCTCCAACTACCGGTATTCCTATTCAAACTCGCATGATTTATATTGAAAAAAAACTAAAGTAAAAGTAATAGATATTTCCAGAAAAAAGAGAGGTAGGGAAGTTGGATGCAACCTCCCTACGGAGCAGGAAGTAAGGAGAAAGGATTAATAGTTTCTGGGCGATAATTGATTTTATTAAAACCTCGCCTTTAAGGGGGCGGGGTATTATTGGAAATGTCTAATAGTTTAAAAATATTTATGTATGTATTAGCTTATTGATAGTATTATACCAGATGGTAAATTTAAGTAAATCTTGAACTAAAAACTATGGTAAATAAAATTTCTGCTACAGAATTTTATGATGATTTGGCAGCCAAATATGATGATTGGCTCACTAATTCTAAGTATAACGTACAACACGTAAATGAAGCAGTTAAAATATTCCAGCGATACAATTACACTCAAGGGAGTGTTTTAGATATGGGTTGTGGAACTGGACTATTAAGTGAATTATTACAGGGAGATTTTGAATATACAGGCATTGATATTTCAGTTAAAATGTTAGATTATGCAGCTAAAAGAGGTTACAGAACTATCAATAAGTCATTTGAAACAGCTTTGCCTGAAATTGATGACAATTCCTACGATTTTATTTTTTGTCTCAGTTCATTAGTGCTATTTAAAGATGCTCAAACGACGATCGAGCAGATGGAACGGATTGCTCGTCAAGCTATTTTAATTAGTCTTGATGAAGTGACAGAGGAATTTATTAAAAATTTTGCTGTGCCAGTTTACGACCATTCAAAAATTACAATTAAAAATGCTACCGAAGATTATTATATAGCAGGTTGGATTTCTAAAACTACAGGAATTCCTATTCAAACTCGCATGATTTTTATTAAGCAAAATAGCTAAATTTAATAATAAATAAGTAGTGATAATTTCTAGTTTATCTCGTGAGAATGAAAAAGGTATACTGAACAATATCACTACTTATAAAAAAAATATCTTTAATTTAACTTTCCTGCCGGGAAGTCCCTTGCTCTCCATCCCCCCTAACCCCCCGTGCATAGGGGGGAAGAGAGCGTCGGGATGAAAGCCAGGGCGAGGATTCGGACACCTTCATAAGCTAAACGTTCATATGCCCAAGACATAAGCTAGGAGCATTTTGTTATTATCAATGTCAACACAGGGGGAGGACATCACCTCTGTCATGCTCCGCGGTCAGGGTTT
>NZ_JAAHHT010000176.1 GCF_010672085.1 Okeania sp. SIO3I5 | reverse complement strand
TGTCTACATTCATAAAAAAGTGTGTTTTTCAATACACTTTTCTCCTGAAAAAGCCGATTCAAGACTAAAACATAACTTGTCTATGTTGTCAAGTTTTATGTTAAGAAAAATGTTTATAAAGCATAGCTTCTTAAGGGGGGATGTTTCAAAGTCCCCCTTTTTAAGGGGGATTTAGGGGGATCGTAAATTTACCTCATCTTTATGAGAAATGCTATATTAGTTAACTAAATAAAATAAATGTACCGCAAAATTTCTCAATTTTTCCTACTCGTTAGTTTCTCTGCACTGACAGTTATCGGTTGTTCTACTAACACCGAACCAACCCAAACAGAAACTACTAATTCTCAGCAGCAAAAACCACCAAATATTGTAGTTCTTGTTGTTGACGATATGGGGTATTCCGATATTAGTCTTTATGGAAGTGAGATTGAAACTCCAAATATTGAAGCTCTAGGAAAAGCTGGCATGATGTTTACTCATTTCTATACACTGCCAACTTGCTCCCCTACTAGATCGGTAATGTTAAGTGGGGTTAGTAACCATCAAGCAGGTTTCGGGGCGATGGCAGAATATACAGCTTCAAACCAAAAAGGTAAACCAGGTTATGAAGGTCATTTGAGTCAGCAAGTTGTCAGTATTCCAACTTTGTTAAAAGATGCTGGATATAATACTTATATGGCGGGTAAGTGGCATTTGGGCAAAACAGAGGGTTTACTACCTTCAGATAGGGGTTTTGAGCAAACATTTGCTTTATTAGGAGGGGCAGCAGATCATTATAGTAAACGTGGATATAACCCAGCTCGTCCTGTAGCTAATTATTCTAGCAATGGCGAACCAGTTGAACTTCCTGAAAATTTTTATTCTACTGATTATTATACAGACAAATTAATAGAGTTTATCGATAGCGATCGCGAGGAGGATAAACCGTTTTTTGTATATGCTACCTTTACCTCCCCTCACGATCCTTTACAAGTGCCAGAGGAATATATTCAAAAATATCTGGATAAATACAACGTTGGTTGGGATAGTATCCGAGAACAACGTTTTCAACGGATGAAAGAACTCGGTCTCATATCAAAAGATTTAGAGTTACCCCCTAGATGGACGGATATTCCAGCTTGGGATAGTCTCACACCAGAACAGCAGAAGTATGAAGCCAAAACAATGGCTATTTATGCTGGCATGATCGACAACACAGATTATAATATAGGTCGGTTAATTGAGCATTTAAAAAAAATAGGGGAGTATGACAACACTGTTTTTGTATTTTTATCAGATAATGGTCCTGAAGGATCAAACCGCGCAGCACTAGAGCGGTGGCAAACTTGGTTTGAAAAAGAAGGCATTGATAATAGTTATGAAAATATAGGCAAACCCAACTCTTTTATTACTCTCAACCAGGCATGGGCACAAGTTAGTAGTACGCCTCTTTTGTGGTATAAGGGTAGAGTTTCTGAAGGAGGTATTCGCGTACCTGCAATTTTTGCCTATTCAGGAGTTATTCCTGCTAATAGTCGTAGCGATGCCTTCGGTTCAGTTTTAGATTTGATGCCAACTTTATTAAATTATGCTGGAGTTAAACACCCAGAAAATAATTATAATGGACGAGAGATATACTCAATGGAAGGACGTTCTCTAGGGCCAGTTTTAGAGAAAAAGAGCGATCGCATATATACAGAAGAAGATAGTATTGGTTTTGAGTTATTTGGTTATGGTAACAGTGCTTTATTTCAAGGAGATTGGAAAATATTCAGGTTAATTCCACCTTGGGGAGATGGTGAATGGAAATTATTTAATATTCGTCAAGATCCAAGAGAATTAACTAATTTAGCTCAACAATATCCAGAAAGATTGAAACAAATGATTGCTTTATACGAGGAATACGAACAGGAACAAGGAGTGATTCCTACTACAGAGGTATTGTATAAATAGGGTTTGCTTTTGGAAAATCTTTTGGTAAGGAGGAGTCAGGAGTTGTAGGGGCGAATGGCATTCGCCCTTAGATGTCTGCTCTGAGACGTTTTCGGCTGTCGCCGACATGAAAAGCGGAGCTTTGCGTCAGCAAAAACGTCCGTACGGGAGAAAGATTGTTGTTGGGTTTATCCTACGGATAAGCTGCGCTAACGTCCCTCAACCCAACCTACATTTGATAACTGATATCAAATCCGTAGGCAATGGAAGTGTTATAAGAAACCGGGTTTGTCGGAGGTCGATGTTAGTATTGTAGGGCACTTGATACTTTCCCCGGTTTCTCTACCTGTCCCTGACTTCAGCAGTCGGTACTGAAAACGTCCGTACGGGAGAAAACCCACCCCTAACCCCTCCGAGGAGGGGAAGATTGTTGTTGGGTTTCGTCCCTCAACCCAACCTACATTTGATAACTGATATCAAATCTGTAGGCAATGGAAGTGTTATAAGAAACCGGGTTTGTCGGAGGTCGATGTTAGTATTGTAGGGCACTTGATACTTTCCCCGGTTTCTCTGCTTGTCCCTGACTTCAGCAGTCGGTACTGATAACTGATAACTGATAACTGATAACTGAAATGCCATCTCCAAAAAAAATAGTTGTTCAAGATTTTATGCGTGATTCAACAATTTGGGATAGTGTCAAACCACGCTCCACAGATATTATCATTGCTTCCTGTTACAAATCAGGTACAACACTAACGCAGCAAATAGTAAATTTGCTAGTTAACGGTAATGATAATTTTGAATCAATTCATCACATTAGTCCTTGGGTAGAACTACGTTTTCAGTCTTCAGAGACAGAAACAGGTCTCATAGATAGTTTACCATCACCTCGAATTCTCAAAACTCATCTAGAATTTGAAGCACTTCCCTACTATCAAGAATGGAAATATATTTATCTAGTCAGAGATGGTAGAGATGTTGGAGTTTCTCTTTACAATCATTGTCAAACATATCTAAATAATGCTTACAATCTATCTATTACTTTTGATAACGGTTCCGATGATTTTTTAGAATTTTGGGATTTATGGGTAGAAACCGGAAAACCTCGCTGGCCTTTCTGGGAAAATATTAATAGTTGGTGGCAAGTTCGGAATTTATCTAATATTCTTTTAGTTCACTATGAAAATTTAATTAATAGGAAAAGTGAAGAAATTATCAGAATAGCTAAATTTTTAAATCAAGAAATTAATAGTAGTAAAGTAGAAATGATTTGTCAGTTTTCTTCTTTTGAATACATGAAAGAAAATTGGCATAAATTTCAACCTCCAGGAGTTTTTAAACCACAAAGTTTTATCAATAAAGGCACAAACAAACGTTGGAGAAATTTATTAACTCCTGTACAACTTCAACGCTATGAAATAATTATTTCTCAAAAGCTAGAGGCAGAATGTGCAAATTGGATTAAAAATGGTATTTTATAGCGCTAGGGAATAGGGAATAGGGAATAGGGAATAGGGAATAGAATAGAAATCAAAGATAGATGTACCTCATTAACCTGAAAAACGCTATATTATATCCGCTTGAATACTTAATAATTTGGAGCAAGGAAGACGGAAGGTAGAAAGTTTTTTAGTAAAGCTTTTAGCCTTTTTAAAGGGAAAAAAAGTGCAATTTTTTGAGATCCAACTTATATAGCAGTCGAAGCAAAGGTTAGGACAGTTATAAATCCTGAAACCCTTTGATAGATAGTATACTGTTCTCTGTTCCCTATTTCCTAGCGCTACGCACTATACTAAAAATTAAACGTAGTTCTCAGTGCTCCAATTACCACATCATCATTGCGTTCATCGTGATTTGGTGCAGTTAACCAGAATACACCAGGAGTAATAGTAATATTATCACTAACCCGAAAAGTATAGAAAGCTTCCAGATGCCATCCCGTATCGCGATCGCTCCTTTGTCCCGGTGGTAAACCAATAGCTCTTGCTAAATTACGATTGCTAGTATAGGTAAGTCTTGGTTGAATGCCAGCAATAAGGCCACCAATATTTCCTTCTTCAAAAAGGTCAGGAAAAATCAGATTAACCCGATAGTCAATAACATTAGCATCTCCTCTTGTGCCATCCCCTAAAGTTCGAGCGTTACTAAAAGCACCAGAAGCACCTAAAGTAAACTTAGGAGAAAATCGATAAAAAGCAGCAGCTAAGTATGTATTCCCTGCCACAGGTCCAGCTCCAGTAACTGCAGAAGCATTACTACCTGATGCTGTACTAATCCCATTTTCTGGAGAGTAACTGTGAATATAGTAAAGAACCAGATTGAAAGGGTCTAATCTAAACACACTTCTTGCCGAAATACCATAACCGCCGCTAAATACTCCTAACCGTGGGTCTTCCGCTGAACCAGATTCGCTACCAACAAAGAAGTCTAGGTCAAACCAGGGAGCAGGGTCCCATCTAAAACCAGTCCCTGCTTGTAAGAAGATGGGAAATAGCATGGTATTCAGACGACCATAGTTTGATATTGGACCAATATCAAGTCCGGCAATCGGAGTAATCAATTGTGAAAGAATTCGGTCATCAGAGAATGCACTGATAACCCATCTCAATTGTTCGTTAACTTGGAAACTATAAGATAAATTACCAAGATCTACTCTGTCTCCAGAATTACCAAACATCAGAATTGTTTCTCCAGTACCACCACTTAAGGTGCCACGGGGAAATTCAGTAGCAGTATTCAATGTAACGGGGTTACCTGCGTTGATACCTACATTGAGAATGTCTGTACCAGTGAAACTTGTTTTTAGTCTCATCCTACTCCGATATTGGAGTACGGTTTCATTTTCCTCAGATGCTTCTTCACCAAAAGCATCTGCTATGTGCATTACTATTTGACCGCCGAATTTTGTAGTTGTGGAAAATTGCTGACCTTCTAAAGTCTTTACACGCGCTTCTAGTGCATCAACTCGCCCTTCAATTTCAGCTAGTTCGACTGCAAAATTTGCTTGTAATCTTTCTAAAACTGCTAAATCTTCTTGAGTAATAAGGTCTGCTGTTTCAAAGGCAATCAATTGTTGAATCCTTTCTAAACAAGCATTTAATCCAGCAGCAAATTCATAGCGAGTCATTGCCCGATTACCTCGAAAAGAGCCATCTGGATAACCGACAATACAACCATATCTTTCTACTAGAGATTGTAGTGCTTGGAATGCCCAATCTGTGGGTTGGACATCTGATAGTTGGTCTACTGAAGTGACTTGTCCTAATGGATCGCTATATTCATTTTCTTTGTTTGTGGAATTTTCGGTTTCTGGATTAAAGTTGGACAGTTGCTCAACAGAGATGACCTGATTTTCTGGAGCTTGGTTTTTAGTAGCGATCGCTCCGTGTTGCGAATTCAATATCGCTTCATCCATGCTTTGCCATTCTGGCCAATTTAGGGTCGAATTTTTAATATCTATTTGAGTATTTGCTTTTTCTACATTGGAGTTGTTGGGGGTTCCTGTAGCAGCTAATGCAAAAGCTGTGTTTGAAAAAAGATATATTAGGAAGGAGAGACTGAGAACTTGATTTTTTTTTTTCATTTTTAGTAGCTAAGTAAACAGGTAACAGGGAACAGGGAACAGTAAACTGTAAAAGGGTTTCAGGATTTAGAAATTTCCTAAACTATTTGGGTAGTGCTATAAATTTCACAAATGAAGTTTATGTACATCGGGTAATGATTATATCTTGAAGATGTCTTTGTAAATTTATTCTGAAAAAATGTAATATTTCTTTATATTTTTTCTTTGCCTTTATCTGATAAAATTTACTATTTATCTTAGTTTCCCTTCATCCACATCTGGAAAATCTTCATCTAAAGGTTTGAGTGTAGAAAGAGTTTGCAGGAGAGATTTTTTCTTGACAGGAGAAATAATAGCTAAGGGAACGCCATCTTGAATGATAGTTAGGGGTTCGCCTGTTTTTTGTGATTGCTTAATTAGGTTTTGGACTGCTTCGGGAAGTTCTGCAAGAGGTATTTGTTTCATCGTTAGTTTCCAGAGGTAGAAAACCGACACATATTCGATGGTGCCTTGGGACGGATTGCTGAATCTATTTCATAGTCTAAATTTAAGCCGTCTAACGCACTCTACTGGACTGACACGCCTCAAAATGTAGGTTGGGTTGAACGGAGTGAAACCCAACAAAACTTTAGGATGCGAGTCACCCTGACTACTCTCTGTGTAATTTAGTTTCAATCCCTAAATAGGGATTAGGGTTTCGAGAGAAGAAGAGGAGGGAGGGCACCTCGCTGGTGCCTATGAGTTTCAATCCCTAAATAGGGATTAGGGTTTCGAGAGGTCAATTTAATTTGCAATTTGCCTAAAGGAGGCTAAAAGTTTCAATCCCTAAATAGGGATTAGGGTTTCGAGAGTATTGAAAATATAATTTCACGAAAAATAACGGAAGGAAACGTTTCAATCCCTAAATAGGGATTAGGGTTTCGAGAGATGAAAGGCTTTGCCAATCGTTTGTTTCCTTCTGTTTCAATCCCTAAATAGGGATTAGGGTTTCGAGAGGTCGTGATACTTTTGTTCTAGGTGAGGGCAATGATCGTTTCAATCCCTAAATAGGGATTAGGGTTTCGAGAGGATTGGGATAGCCCCAACGCCATTCTGACGGACTTTTTGTTTCAATCCCTAAATAGGGATTAGGGTTTCGAGAGACGCTATTTATGGGTTTGATGGAAATGACACCTTAATGTTTTAATCCCTAAATAGGGATTAGGGTTTCGAGAGGTTCTTTAATTAAAACTTACCAAGCTGACAAAAGGTTTCAATCCCTAAATAGGGATTAGGGTTTCGAGAGCCCTGAGGAGCCAGAGCATCCTGAAGAGCCGGAGCAGTTTCAATCCCTAAATAGGGATTAGGGTTTCGAGAGTGTTTTTGATGGTTTAATAAGTGCAGAGCAGGCGGCAGTTTCAATCCCTAAATAGGGATTAGGGTTTCGAGAGTATCGAAGAAGCTATAGGTGATCGTCCCCCTAAAAGTTTCAATCCCTAAATAGGGATTAGGGTTTCGAGAGGCTGACGCTTTCCGTCAACAGTTTGTTGGCCAAAATGTTTCAATCCCTAAATAGGGATTAGGGTTTCGAGAGCATTAGAGGAGCTTTTTACTCATCATCTCTGGAGGGTGAGGTTTCAATCCCTAAATAGGGATTAGGGTTTCGAGAGTGGTTGAAGAATTTGCAGATGAAGTATTTGAGGTATCTGTTTCAATCCCTAAATAGGGATTAGGGTTTCGAGAGGAAGGCTTCGTTTTTGACTATGAAAAAGAAGTAGTAAAGTTTCAATCCCTAAATAGGGATTAGGGTTTCGAGAGAGATACGATCTAGAAGGCAAGCATAGCAAGGGTTTCAGATAGGCCAATCGACGCGCCCCTTTGATTTTATCATCAACAAGGCTAATTTTGCCAAAATGACAGCCCTCAAACCCGCTCCTGGCATACCATCGACGGGGGTCAACGAAAAAATCAGGGTTTCAGCGATTCTCAGACCCGCGTCGATGGGGGTCTATGCAAATACAAAAAACTAGCTTCCAGCCACTCTTAACAACCAAGAAATGACCAAAAACGTATAGCTATTTATTTTTCGAGGTTCTCAACTGTAAATATCCTAACCCTTAATTATCTAGCTGTCAAGTAGATTAGTTATCTAAATTTTTCAAACATTTGGCATAATTTAAAAGTCAAAAGCAAAACAAAAAGTCCCATTCAGTAGTAAAAATTTTACTATCTCAAATCACAAAATTCCCATGTTATCCCAAACTTATTATCTACTCCGTTCCAAAACTGATGGTAGTTATATCACTGCCAATCCCAACCCAGATGAAGCCGTCAAATTCTTATTACTATTCCAGGAAGACTTTGATGCCTACAGCTACCTAAATACCCACGCGCCAGATGTGAGCGATCGCTTTACTGTTGAGTCCATCCCTAGTACCCAGTTAAAAACAATATTAAAAAGGTGGAGTTTCCAGGGAGTAGGAGTAATTCAAGATCCTTTGTTACCAAATATAGAGTTTCTGATAGTTAGTTAAGAAATAATGAACAACTTAATTATATTTAGGACTTACGCAAAGAAACCCGGTTTCTACGATAAATCGTTGTTTTGAGCAATAGATGTCTACGAGAAACCGGGTTTCTGGGTTCACCTGCGTAAGTCCTGATATTTTTATCTACCAAAATTACACAACATATAGAGTAATTTCGTAAATTTGTCAATCATTTGACACTAAATATGAAAATCGCTACACTCGTAACTTGTTGCTTTTTTCCAAACAAATTCTATTTTCAATTTCACTATGGTACGAGAACTAGAAAAAGTACATCAGACTGAGTTCCCGGAAACAGCACCCACTGCTAATCCGGTATTTTACAGAACTTATAGCCGTAAGACAGAAACTGGCCGTGAGACATGGACAGAAGTGTGCGATCGCACAATTAATGGCCTCCGAGAATTAGGCCAACTCACACCGGAAGAAACAGACTTACTCTACCGGATGCAAAGCCAACTTAAGGCCCTATCATCTGGCCGTTGGTTGTGGGTAGGTGGGGTGTGATTCGTTAGGCCGAAACACAAGTACATTCAATAATTAATAATTAACAATTAATAATTAACAATTACCTTTTCTTATAAAGAAGAGGATTGGCTAAAAGGAATTTTTTTCTCTTTTCTCGATAAACGGAGAGGCTTTATACCTTAATTTTTCGGTAAAGCTTTTAGCCAATAATGGAAAGTGAGGATGGCCTGCTGGTTCAAGTCCAAATTGGACAAGAACTTGATAACTATATAGCCATGTAGGTGAGAAACCTACCCTTCAGAACGTGGAAGTGACAGCCTATCCCTTATCTAGAGAATGGTCATCAAAGGGTAAAGCAGGGATAAAAGCTAGTAATGGTGAACCTTGAAGCCAAATCCTAGCAAGCAAAGAGTGCATGGTGAACGAAAGTGAAGGCATGATGAACAGTCGTAATCCATTAAGCAGTGAAAAGAAAGGTTGATACACTGCGGTCAAAATGACACTGAGACACAAAAGGCCAATACCTACCACCGTTATTGGACACGTTTACTTAGTCTCCGGCTGATAATGCCCATCCTAAACACTCAAAGAATGGTTATATGGAACGAAGTAATCCTATATATTGCTCTCTGTAAAAAGGTCGATAAGCAGAGTAGGAACCAATCCGCAAGCATATATATGGAGAGGATGAGGTCAAAAGCAAGCCTGCTTGTAATGAGTAGGATACGCAGACAGACCTCCGATGATGTAGAAGTTAGAGTTTTAAGTAGCAATGAAAAAGACTAAAACACGGATAAAAACGATGGTGGTATGGAATGAGGTTCACTGGCCAAAGCTAGAAAGAACCGTATTCAAGTTGCAAAAGAGAATCTATCAAGCTACTCAAAGGGGCGACGTGAAAACTGCACGCAAATTGCAAAAAACCCTGCTAAATTCGTGGTCTGCCAAGATGCTGGCAACTAGAAGAGTTACCCAGGATAATAGGGGAAAAGTAACGGCTGGTATAGATGGGAAGAAAAACTTCAAACCAACCGAAAGAGTAAGCCTAGCAGAAAATCTAACATTAGATTGGAAAGCGAAAGCAACAAGGAGAATCTGGATACCCAAACCAGGGAAAACAGAGAAAAGACCCCTAGGAATCCCAATAATCTCAGATAGAGCCAAGCAAGTATTAGTAAAGCTAGCCCTAGAACCAGAATGGGAAGCAAAGTTTGAGCCTAATAGCTATGGATTCCGGCCAGGTAGAAGTTGTATGGATGCTATTGAGGGAATCAAAGCAGCTATCAAGCAAAAGAGCAAGTTTGTTCTGGAGGCAGACATAGCAAAATGTTTTGACAAAATCGATCGCCAAAAACTACTGGAAAAATTAAATACTTTTCCAAAAGTAAGAAGACAAATTAAAAGTTGGCTTCAAGCTGGAGTAGTAGATGGAAAAAGTTGGTTTCCCACAAATGAAGGAATATCTCAAGGAGGAGGTATTTCACCACTATTAGCAAACATTGCTCTACATGGAATGGAAAAAGTAGTGAAGGATTACGCAAGAAGTTTACCAGGAAAGAAAGATAAGAATGAACAGCAAATCAGCTTAATAAGATATGCAGAGGATTTTGTAATACTTCACCCCGAAATAGAAGTGATACAGAACTGTAAAGCATTGATAGAAAAGTTCTTACTTGAAATGGGATTAGAACTCAAAGCTGAAAAAACTCGTTTAACACATACCTTAATTAAGGTAGAAAACGAGGAACCTGGATTTAATTTCCTAGGCTTCAACATAAGACAATACCCTGTTGGTAAGTATGCTACGGGAAAAAATACCCACGGAAAACCACTGGGTTATAAAACCTATGTCAAGCCAAGTAAAGAGGCAATAAAACGGCACTATCAGAAAATATCAACAATAGTAGACCAACTAAAACATTCTTGTTCACAGTTGGAATTAATCAAAATGCTAAACCCAATAATAACTGGGTGGAGCAATTACTACTCGAAAGTAAATAGTGCAAAAATATTTGGCAAATTAGACCACTTTGTTACCTTAAAACTTATAAGTTGGGCAACAAGAAAATCCAACAATAAGAGTAAAAAGGAAACAATTAGCAAATACTTCAAAAAGAAAGGTAATAACAATTGGGTTTTTGAAGCGGAAGGGAAAGAAAAACCCGTAACGTTAAGAAGATATAGAGACTCAAAAATAGAAAACTTTGTGAAGGTAAAAGGAACAAAAAGTCCCTACGATGGAGACCTAATTTATTGGGCAGCTAGAAGGGGAAAAAGTGTTGAATTACCAGTCAGAGTAACCAATCTATTGAAGAAACAAAAAGGGAAATGTGCAGAATGTGGACAGTATTTCAAAGATGGGGACTTCAGTAATTAACAATTAACAATTAATAATTACCCTTTTTTAAAAGAAAAGGATTGACTCAAAGGAAAGTTTTTAATTTTATTCCCTATCCAAGGGGAGGCTTTAAACCTGAATTGTTGAATTATTAATTATTCATTATTAATTATTCATTTCCATAATTACTGTCACAACGTCAAAACCAAAAGAGATAGTGCCAAAGAAAGTGGCTGCAACATCGAGGAGCCGTATGATGCGAAAGTATCAAGTACGGTTTTGAAGCCGAGTCATGTCAGTGATGGTATGGCTTAGGGCAACACAGAATGGATTTCACAACAGGAAAACTTTTCGGGGGCATATAACTGCTCCTCTACTAATATTGTAGACTGGCACTCCTTCGGTTTGTTAATGGACTTAGCAATGATGGGGTGTGGCACGGGTGCGGTATTGGAACCACATAATATAGAGCAACTGCCACCGATTCGCAATCATCTAAATATTGTATTGCGGGGTGAAATTGGTGCCACTCCTGCTGAGTTACGTCGTGAGTTGACAGAAGTAAAATTTCATCCAGACGGAGCAGAAATTTTTGTTGGCGACAGTCGTCAAGGTTGGGTAGGATCTTACCAGGCTTTGTTGGAGTTGTCAACAGATGAGCGATTTTCAGGAAAGGTGAATGTTATCATTGACTTGAGTGATGTCAGAGCTGCGGGCGAACCGTTAAAAGGATTTGGTGGTGTTGCGAATCCTGTAAAATTGCCAGAATTGTATCAACGTTGTGGGAATATATTAAATCACGCAGTTGGGCGACAATTAAATTCTGTGGAGTGTTGCTTGTTAATTGACGAAGCAGCAGTGACAATTGTTGCAGGAAATATCAGACGCTGTATTGCTTATGGAGCAAAAGTTTCAGCGATTGACGGCATGAAAAATATTCAAGATATTCAAGTGGGAGACTTAGTGTTAACTTCCAGGGGTGAATATAGTCCAGTAGTCAAGAAATTTATTCAAGGCAACCAGGCAATTGTAGAAATTCGTACTCACATTACTTCAATTCGTTGTACTGCTAACCACCGAGTTGCTGTTTACAATAGTTTAAAATCTTACACCTGGAAATATGCTGGCGAACTTCAACCAGGCGATCGCTTAATTTCTGTTCCTCATACTAAAGGAATGCCTTGCTCAACCACTGATTATGCTTGGTTAGTAGGTTTCTTTATTGGTGATGGTCATGCTGATATAGAGTCAACTAAGCGACGTAATGGTGGAGGTGGAGTAGTCAGCTTTGCCCTCTCCACTGAACGCCTACAGGGAGATTTAGGAGAAAAGGTTCTGAGAATCCTTAGTAGCATGGGTTATAATCCCGCCATCAAGATTCAAGGTAGTCATTGTAATATTAATGTTTGTCGTAAAGAACTAGCTATAGAACTCGGACAATATAAACAACCTTGGGGATGCCCTATAATTCCTGAGTTTGTTTGGAGAGGTAGTCGAGAAATTCGTGCTGCTTTCTTAGCAGGTTTAAGTGATGCTGATGGTACTCCTTCGCGAAATGTGCTAGTGAACTCGAACAAGTTAGAATTTTTACGAGAAATTCAAAAAGTAGCTCTTTCTTTGGGAATTGCGACAAAGTTATATGAACGTCCACCAAGAAAAATCAAAGGAAGAGATAAACTTTACGATGGATGCCACTGCCTTCATGTTCAGGGTTTACAGTCTCAAGCAGTTACAGTTGGCTTAATTAACCAATTTGCTGTTCGCGACGGCTTTTCTATCAGGTTAGCTAAAAAGAATGGTTTATCATTACCTTACCAATTTGTGAAAGAGCTAGCTGCTGCCGGATGGAAACCGAATACTGTGTCTTGTGCTAATGTAATTTGGGTCGATCCAAAACACAGACCAGGAAAGTTCCGGGATGCTAACTGGGATACTTTGATAGCAGAAGATTTAGTTAATCCTCACTGGTTGCCAATAGAAGTGCAATTTGTGGCTCCTGCTGGTGAAGCTGAAACTTATGATATTGAAGTGGAGGGAGACCACGAATTTATTGCTGATGGTTTGCTGGTGCATAACAGTGCTGGGATCAGGCAAGGGAGTAATAGCGATCGCCTGTTTACTGTAGCGAAGGATAATCTCTGGCGACAAGATGAAAATGGTAACTGGGGTATCGATCCGAAAAGAGATGCTTTGCGAATGGCAAATCACACCCATGTTTTCCACTACAAACCTACATTAGAAGAATGTGTCGAGGCAGTAAGAAAACAATTTTATTCTGGTGAAGGTGCGATTCAGTGGGCAGGTGAAGCAGTTGCTCGTGCTAATTGTGATTTATTACGAACGCTCGAAATAAAAAGAGATTTCTTGAAAGCTTATGGAGAAGATAATGCCAAAAAATGGTTTCAAGAACATTATCCAAATATTAGTAATGATGAACTGGAACATCGGTTAGCAAGATTAGGATTAAACCCTTGTCATTCAGGGGATACTTTGGTGTCTACAGACCAAGGGTTAATTCCGATTCAGGATTTAGTAAGTAAACAATTCAAAGCATTAGTAGATTTACGTTCGGTAGGTTTGTCTGGTGTCAAGTTGACGGATGCGATCGCTTTTGCTACGGGAGTTCAAACTACCTACAGAATTATTCTAACCAACGGAATGCAAATGCGATGTACCGCAGAGCATCAACATTTTACCAGTCGAGGTTGGGTTAGCACTCAAGATTTGACTGATGATGACAATATTTATGTTCAGAGAGGAGCAGGTCATTTTGGCAAAGGTACTATTTCTGTTGCTCAAGCTCAAATGCTTGGTTGGTGGTACGGAGATGGATTTAACGAAGTCAGAAATCAGAAGTTAGAAGTCAGAAGTTGTTTTGACAACGGGGATTTGAGCAACTCTCCAAAAACATTTCGCCTGAATAGGAAGCAAGAGCACTTTGCTAAAGGATTTGTTTTTAACCAAGATGAGTATGAAACTGCCTACAATATTGTTGGAAAAGCAGTTATTGGAGGAAGAGAATATGCAACTAAACTGCATAAAGGAGTCTATGAATTAGGATATACACAAATTCACCTTGAAAACGCCATCTGTAGGGGCGAATGGCATTCGCCCTCACTCGATTTAGTGTCCGTGCGCAAGTCCTACGAATTCCGCACCCAATCTCCTAAATTAGAAAAGTTTTTTGCCGATTTAGGTATAGTTGGAAAAGAAGAGCTTCCTAATAATTTTCTGAGTCAATCTCAGGAAGTTTTAATTGGTTTTTTGCAAGGAATTTTTAGTGCAAATGCTTCAGTAGATAAAGATTCCAGAAGAATCAAACTAGCGATGCGTTCGGAAAAATTACTCCAACAAATTCAGTTGATTCTATCTAATTTAGGAATTATTAGTACAGTTAGATTAGTCAGGGAAAAAGGTTACAGAGGTGTGCCTTATACGACTGTTGATGGAACTGAGAAAATTAGCTTAGACCAAGGCAGTTATGGATTATTTATCTCTACTTTTAATTTTGATTTATTTCAACAATTAATTGGCTTTCCACTATCCCTAAGCAAGAATATTGAAGCTGAAAAATGGCTGGAAAAACCATTGCCTAATTATTTTGAATCAACCATTAATTCTAAGTTTACTTCAAAGGTAAAAAAGGTTGAAGAATTTGGAGAGGAAGTTGTTTATGATTTGCACGTTCCTTTAACTAATTCTTTCATTGCTAATGGTTGTTTGACTCACAATTGCGGAGAAATAATTGGGGCTAATTTTCACTGTGTTGCTGGCGAGACGTTATTAATTACTCGTGACAGTATTCACAAAATTAAAGATATTGTTGGTCAAAAAGTTGAAATTTGGAACGGCAAAAATTGGAGTCAAGTAATTCCTTTCAAAACAGGAAAAGACAGAAAATTATACCGGGTCAAATTTGGGGATGGTTCCTATCTGGATGTGACAGAATATCACCGATTTTTTGTGAAAGATAGGTTTGGTCAAAACTATCAAGAAGTACAAACAAAAGATTTGCTAACTCATAGCAAATATGCCTTAGATACAGAACCTTTTGTCATAGATTATCAGGATGGAAATTATATAGATTCATCTTATGCTTATACACTAGGTGTCACCGTAGGTAAATCAGTTATCAGTTATCAGTTATCAGTTATCAGCGACAAACCTAAAAATGTAGGTTGGGTAGAACGAAGTGAAACCCAACACGCGCCTTACTGTGGTGGGGTTTATCCTACGAATAAGCAGGCGCTAGCTGAATTAATTGTTGCTGGTAATAAATCAGTAGAACGACAATATAATTATCTACCTTCTTTTGTGGATGTCAAAGATTTAGGATTCTCTGGCGAATTATTGCGTCGTCTACAAACTGAACCTGATGCTTTAAATATTATTGCTAGTTGGAATAAACCAGCAATTTTGGCTTTTATTGCCGGATTAGCAGATACAGATGGTTCTAATACTAAAAGTAATGGAATCAGAATTTATGTATCTGATTATGAACGAGCAAAAAGACTACAATTACTATTAACAAAATGTGGCATTCGTGCATCAGTAAATTTAATGGCGAGTCGCGGTTCTACTACAAATTCAGGAACCAGAAATAAAGACATTTACTATCTACAAATAACTGATTGTAGAGAAATTCCTTGTCAAAGACTAGACACAAGTAAAGGATGCGAACCTAAATCTAAAGGTAAAAGCCAAACAATTCAAAGTGTTGAAGAATTGCCAGGATTACATGACACTTATTGTTTTGAAGAACCAGAATTTCATAAAGGTGTTTTTGGCAATACCTTGACAGGAAATTGTAATTTATCAGAAATTCATCTGAATCAAATTGACCCAAATAACCATAAAGAACAGGAGGAAGCTTTTACTGCTGGCGCCCTTTCTGTGGCAACTTTACTTAACCATAAATTCCTCGAACCTCGTTATAATTCTAGTCGAGAATTAGACCCTATTGTTGGGGTTTCTTTCACTGGTTTATTTGACTTTTTTGTAAAAGCTTTTGGGATTGAATGGTTGCATTGGTGGCAAGAAGAACGCCCGGCAACTATTCAAGGTTTAGAGTTTAAAGAACAGGAGGCAAAATATCTAAGTCGGTGGCGCGAAATAGTGCATCGGGTAGTGTGGGATTATTGCGATCGTCACAACCTGAAACGTCCGAACCGTTGTACAACAGTACAACCTTCCGGTTGTCTCGACAAAACTGCTTTGAGAATATTTAACCAAGGTTTACTCTATGCAGATGAAATAGTTGCACCTGGTAGTGGAGAAACAGTAGGACTAGAATTAACTGTTCGGAATGGAATTGGAGCATCCACAGCGATCGCTAATCAACCACTCAAACTTGTGGAACTCAAACTAGCTAATGGTAGGACATTACGCATGACTCCCAACCATCGGATGAGCGTCGAAGGTAAGTGGGTATATGCTTGCGATCTGAAACCAGGAATGTTGCTTGACTACAGTATTGGTGAATATCAAAAACAAGAAGATGCTTTACTAATACCTTTGCAGTTAGAAAATTATACCAGGGTAAAACGCTCTCAAACATTAGATCAGAACCGTGGTGTATTGACTCAGGAAATCGTGACTCCAGCAACTCTGACTTCAGACTTAGCTTACTTTTTAGGTTGTTTGTTTGGGAATGGTTGCATTTCTAAACACAAATATCGAGTCCGTTTTTCTCATGGCAGACTTGATGTTTTGCATCGCCTCCAAGAAACAGGCAAAAAATTATTTGGCATCGAAGGCAATATAAATGACCTTGGTAACGGTCGTTTTGAATTATATTTTGCTTCTCGACAATTATTCGATTGGTTGCACTTCAACCAACTTGCTAAAACCGAGAAAAGCAAAGACTTAGACAGGATACCTATGAGTTTACGTCGGTCGTCACGAGTTACCCTCCTATCATTTTTCTGTGGTCTGATAGATACTGATGGATGTGTTCGTAAGAATGGAGAACTATCCATAGATTCAGCAAGTTCCGATTTTATTCGCAACCTGCAACAAGTAGGGGAAGCGATCGGCCTGTGTTTCAGTATATTTCAGAATACCAAAGGGGAAAATTTGCAACCGCAGCAAAAAGATATGTGGGGATTGTGTCTGAGTCGAATGTTGTCTAATCCTGACGCTTTAGATTATCTCAATGAATACAGTATTAAATGTCAGGAACGACCTCTATTTCCACCTAAGCGCGTCTTCAGTTTTTCTCCATACAAAATTGAATCTGTTAAGATTGCGGCAGTTTGTGACTACTCTTATGATTTTGCCATTGAGGGTATAGATGATAACGACTCCTGGTATTGGCAAGGTGCTTTGAAGTCACATAATACCAAGTCTCTGTTGACAAACGCTGCTCCCGGTTGGCATCCTCCTTTTGGTTTGCGGTGGGTGCGACGCATTACTTTTGCCAAAAATGACCCCGTAGCATTAGCTTGTCTTGACTATGGTTATTCTGTAATTCCTGGGCAGTCAAGCAAAGATGAAAATGGAAATTTACTCAACGATCCTTTTGACGATCGCGCCAAAGAATGGTTAGTAGAAATTCCAGTACAGGTATCTTGGATAGATTTACCTGGGGTTGAAGAGATTGCCATTGAGAAGTTCAGCGCTACTGCAATGTTTGATTTTTACATGGGAGTACAGAAACATTGGACGACTCACAATTGTTTTGCTCGAAATACTCAGTTTTTAACAGACAAAGGTATAAAAACTTTTGAAGATTTTGACCCAGGAGATAAAGTAATTGTCCTAAATGCAAATGGTGATTGGGTTACGGCAAAAGTAGTTTGTACTGAAGATGAGCGTGAAATGGTAGAAATTGTACTTCGTGAAGGCAGAACAGGCAATAAAAAACGGATTATTTCTACACTTTGTCATCGTTTCCCAGTGCGCCGAGCATTAGCTGGTAATACACCAATTAAGATTCTTAAGGCATCAGAGTTGAAAGTAGGACATCGCTTAGTCACTAATATTCCAGAACTGCCAGATGTTGACCTTGATGGTGTTTGCCACGGGATTGTTTTTGGGGATGGTTCCCTTTACCGTAATAATTCAGGAGGTGAATATGTAGGTTCTCAACTTTACTTATGTGGTGCTAAACGTGAACTACAATCATATTTCTCTAGCTATGAGCGAACTTATGAAAAAGATAATATTGACCAAACCAGAATTTATGGATTGCCAAAAGAATGGAAAAGTTTACCACAGGATAACTCCTCACAAGAGTATATTGCTGGTTTTTTGGCAGGTTTGCTAGCAACTGATGGCAGTATCTATGAGTCTATCATTTCCATTTCAACAGCAAGGAAAGACGTTGTAGATTTCCTCATCCATCATTTGCCTCGTCTTGGTATTATAGTGAGAAAGTGGAATTGGTATGAGTCTAATACCTACAAAAGTGGGAGTGGTGCTTATATTGTTAATCTTAGCAAACCATCATTTCCAGAAAATCTAATCTTGCGGTCTCACCATCGCCAACACTATGAAGCTCATGTTTCTCAAGTTTGTCAATGGAAAGTAGATGAAATTAATCCAGTCGAAGTCAAACAGCGTGGATGGTGTGTAATGGAACCTGTTACTAATCATTTTACATTAGCTGAGAATATTTTAGTAATGAACACCAGCAGCACCATTTTGTTAAGCGAGGAAGAAATTGAACCTTTGGGCAAACGCATTTATGAAGCAATTCGCGATGATGAGGGTTATATTTCGTCAGCACTGTTAGCGCGGTTTGATGCACCGTTTCCTCGGTTGCCATTTGAGCGTATTTCTCAGGAGGAATATGAAAAATTGCAAGGGGAGGTATTGCAACGGCGTAAGTCTGATGATTTTTCCGAGTTGATGAATGGTTATGTGTTGGCGAGTGAGTTACCAGAAATGGGACCTCAAGATCCCGCTTGTTCTGGGATGGTTTGTGAGTTGAATGCTTCGGAACCTCAAGTTAATTAGAACCAGGAGCTAGTAACTGTTGGCTATAATTTGGTATAATATGTAATTATTTCCATAGGACTTAAGGACTTACGCAAAGAAACCCGGTTTCTACGATAAATCTTTGTTTTGAGCAATAGATGTCTACGAGAAACCGGGTTTCTGGGTTCACCTGCCTAAGTCCTGTTCCAAAAAGTTTAGGAGGGGTTTGACATACTCCCGACGTTGCCCTTACGGGACTTATCGGGATTCTTCAGTCTGGGAAACCCTGACCGCTGCGCATGACAGAGGTGATGTCCTCCCCCTGTGTTGACATTGATAATAACAAAATTCTCCTAGCTTGTCAAGGTATCCGAATCCTGGCCCTGGCTTTCATCCCGACGCTCCCCCTCCCCCCTTTCCAAGGGGGGTTAGGGGGGATGGAGAGCGCGGGACTTCCCGCCAGGAAAGTTAAATCCCCTTTCTGTTCCGGAATGCTCCGCAAACGCACACGTTTACTGCTGACTGCTAACCGCTTTTTTAACCAATCCTCTTCTTTTTAAGAAGAGGTAATTATTAATTGTTAATTATTAATTATTGAACATACTGTTAACCAAAAATAACATGACTCACTATCAACAATTACTCCAAATTAATACTTCTGGTAAATCTTTATCTAAAATCACTTCTAAAGTGCAAGAAGCTGTAGCTAAGTCAGGGGTAAAAACAGGTTTATGCAATCTATTTTTACGCCATACTTCTGCCAGCTTAATAATTCAAGAAAATGCCGATCCAGATGTATTAGTTGACTTAGAAAATTTTATTTCTAAATTAGTACCAGAAGGTTATCATTATATTCATAGTGCAGAAGGACCTGATGATATGCCAGCTCATATTCGCAGTGTTTTAACCCATACTTCTGAACAAATTCCTATTAATAATGGCAGATTAGTATTAGGTATTTGGCAAGGAATTTATGTTTGGGAACATCGTCAACGTAGTCATTGCCGAGAATTAGTAATTCACATCACTGGAGAGTAGTTAAAAAAAATATGTTGGCAGTTATTATTGACTTATTTATTATCTTTAAAGTGCCCGAAGTGCAATAACTGCAATCATGTTTGGAATAAATAATCTATTTCTATTTATTGTAACAAAGGTTTTTGATTCTATTCTCTCCCGTGAAATAACCTCCCATTTATTTGAGGTCTCACACCCCCCCCATTGCTTACAGTGCTTTTCAGTTGAGTAGACCACAAAACTGTTGTATAAGTAAGGAGTAAGGAGTCAGGAGTCAGAAGTAAGGAGTCAGAAGTAAGGAGTCAAGATTCAGGAGTCAAAAGCTAGTTAATTATGAATACAAATCTTCCCGGACTGCCCCCCGATGATTACAACTGTGGTCTATCCAGCATGAAAACTGCTATCAAGAAAAAGGGAGTATTGGTAGCAATGCACTGCTGATAAATTTCTTCTACCCACTCTCTTTTCATAGAATGGGTAGTCCTGCTGAGGAATGGCGAAGATACATAAGTTTTGTAATTTCTTCCCACACTTCCCACACTTCCCAGACTTCCCACACTTCCCACACCTCCCACACCTCCCACACCTCCCACACCTCCCACACCTCCCACACCTCCCACACCTCCCACACCTCCCACACCTCCCACACTTCCCACACCTCCCACACCTCCCACACTCCTCACACCTCCCACACCTCAACCCCACACCCCTTC
>NZ_JAAHHT010000175.1:8520-20638 GCF_010672085.1 Okeania sp. SIO3I5 | reverse complement strand
TCCAGTTTGAGCAGTCTTAACTAATAACTGTCACCTCATCCGTGTATCCGTGGCCAAATCAGTGTCATGCCCTCCAGTTTCAGCAGTCGTGACTGATAACTGATAACTGATAACTGATAACTGTCTGATCATCCGTGTATCCGTGGCCAAATCAGTGTCATGCCCTCCAGTTTCAGCAGTCGTGACTGATAACTGATAACTGTCTTATCATCCGTGTATCCGTGGCAAAATCAGTGTCATGCTCCTATTTTTTATATTTAGCATAATGCCTCTCCATTAACCGAGAAACTTCAGGATTATAAATCTGCAAATAATTCCAATAATTTTCAAAGACAGACTCAACATAACCCCTCGTTTCTGGATAAGGAATTTTCTCCACAAAAGCATCAGCATCATCAAACCCAAAACGCTTTAACCAACTACTAACAGCATTGGGACCAGCATTATAACTCGCCACTGCCAACATCGAATTATTCTGATACTCTCTGTGAGTAAAATCCAAATAAAAAGTACCTAAATTCACATTATCATTAACATTCTCCAAATCATAACTAACAAGATTAATTTTCTGAGCAGCTTCTTTTCCAGTTTCCGGCATTATTTGCATTAATCCTGTTGCTCCCACAACCGATTTAATCTTCGGCATAAAACGAGATTCTTGACGAATTAAAGCACTCACCAAAACAGTATTTAACTCTCGTTTATTGGACCATTTAACAATAGTTTCCAAATAAGGAAAAGGATACAAAGTTTGCCAATAAGTAGGCTTTTCTTTTAAAGCTTTATACTCAGCTATCTCCTCTGGTTTTTCCCGTTGACTCAAGCTAGTCAACATCCAAATACCATCTAAATTTTCCCCCACACCAATCCTCAATACACCATCAGTATATTGTTGAGCAACAGTTGGATTCATCCGTTCCTCAAATTCTACCTGCCACTGTTTCCAAGCATCCCGAGCTTGCCCGATCTGATATAATTCCCGCAATGTTTCAGAACCAAAAGGCAGTGGATCGCGCTCTTTTGTAGGTACAACCTCTGGAGATAAATCCCTAACTGTGGTAAAATCCCCCACCGGCCAACCTAACATTACCGCCGATCGCCAAGCATAATAAGAGTGAGGATACCGTAAAATCATATACTCAAAAGCTTTTTTGGCATCCTCTTTCTGCCCAAGTTGTTGTGCCCACTTACCTACCCAGAAACCTGCTTGCGCTGCTAAGTCACTATCAGGATTATTCACAGTCAACTGTTGCGCCCAATTCCAAGCTGCTTGTAAATTACCACCTTTAGCTGCTTGTTCTGCCAACTGCCACCGCAATTTAGCCGCAGCATCAGAATTACTATACTTTCTCAACAATTGTTGACGTGTCAGTGAAGCTGATTTAGCAGAGTCAAGTTTATCGAGCAACTTAGACTTATCTAACATTGCTTCAGGTGCATGACTAGGAAAATTAGCAATTACTCTGTCAAGATAAGGTATGGCATCTTTGCGATCGACTAACCTCGACAAACGAATCAAACCTAAAGCTGTATCTTCTCCCCCATTGGGAAATGTATTAATTAGGGTTTTATAAGCTTCGCGAGATTCCTTGGTTTTTCTCCCTAACCACAATCCCCTAGCATAACGATATAAATTTTTGGGTGTCTTAGGTGCTTTCTGGTATGCAAGGGCACCTTTAGGATAATCCTGTTTTTCCCAATACCCAAAAGCAATCATTTCCCAATCTTCAGGACTTAACTGAGAGGCATATCTTGTTCTCAGTTGTTCCAATACGGTACCATATTCGGGCACATGAAAACCATATTTAGCAATGAGCAATAATAACTGAGGTTGATTAGGATTTTGCTTTAATTTTTCCTGGGCAATTTTAACCGTAGTTGGATAACCAGGAAATTTAGCGATCGCCTCATCCCAATATTCCGGGTTTTGTTTTCCTAGCACATACAACGCTTCTACCACTACAGGTTCTTCTGGATAGCTTTTTAAGACTTCTGACCAAGTTTTTTGTGCTTTGTCTGTTTCCCCTATTTGTTCGTATACTTGCGCTCGTTTAACCAGAACATAAGGTGCTAAAGTTCTATATTCTTGTTCTAAATTTTTAAGTTGAGCGATCGCCAACTCCGCTTCTCCCTGTTGAATTAGATCATTAGCTAGAATATAACGAGCGCGACTGGTATTTAGAGATTTTCCAGCTTTAATCGCTCTCTCCAATTTACTCTGGCGTTGCTCTGGTGGCAGTGACACCAATTTTGTTACATCTAAATCTGGGTTGATTTTTTGGATGGCATTTTGCGATAGGTTCTTATTGCTAGTGAGTTGTGGTAGAAAAACTCCCACTAATAGAGCGCCAACAGAAGCGACAACTACTATAGAAACTTTTGTTATGTTTTGTTTTAACATTTACTTACCGTGAGTGAATTTTAAATTTGTTTGTTAATGTCAGGACTTACGCAAATTGTTAAATAATACGCTATCTGTAGGGGCGAATGGCCATTCGCCCCTACTAGATATAGCGGTGCGACCCCGCGTCGGCGTCAGACGCAAGGGAACGCGCACCAAGAGATAGTGGTTATGCGTAAGTCCTGAATGTGTTAAATTTTTTCCCGTAAGGATAATTCAACATTGCTAGTATGTATATAAAATTACATTATTAGGGAAAGTTGTAATTTCTCCATCTAGCAGTTATAGTGCTACACATTAAGGTTAGGACATTTATAAATCCTCAAATCCTTTGAAAGTTTACTATTCCCTGTTCCCTAGCGCGTAGCACTATAATTAACTGGGACTTTCGTCCCAGTTTTGACTCTTGCCACAATTTTATATGAAATATAGGCCTTGGTGAATCAAAGTATCAAGATATTTGAGCGAACCGTAATCAAGATGTGAATTATACACGACTTACGCAGAACCGCCATATCTTGTAGTGGCGATTCGCGAATCGCCCCTACAGATAGCGTATTATTTAATAATTTGCGTAAGTCCTGATTTTATGTAAGTCCTGTTATATAGCACTACGTATTAAGGTTAGGACATTTATAAATCCGGAAAGCCTTTGAAAGTCGGCTGTTCCCTAGCGCGTAGCGCTATAAGCTATAAATAGCTCAAACACTACTTGCTCGTGTTCCTAGCCATAAAGGAACTAATCAGGACTTACGTAGAGGAACCCAGAAACCCGGTTTCTCGTATATATTTATTGTCAGAAACAATGATTTAGCGTAGAAACCGGGTTTCTTTGCGTAAGTCCAATAATATCTACTACCTATCCTCTACTCCCTATTCCTTATTACCTAACCCCTAAGTACGAAAATCATAGCTAAATTCACTGACGCTGAAGTGTGTTAATTGTTGCTACCAAAGATTGATAGGCAGATTGAGGAATCTCATGGGTGAGGGTAGGAGACAGGAGACAGGAGACAGGAGACAGGAGGAGTAAGGAATTTAGAGGAGACAGAAGGAAGAATTTAATTCGTGATTTTTCGGCTCTTGTCAACCCTTTCATCCTAACTTTTTGCAGCTCTTGCGTAGCAAAAAACCTTGTACTTTTTCCAGACCTAAAACGGCTAAAACCTTTATCTGTAAATCCTTTAAAATTTAATCAGCAAGCCATATTTAGCAAGGGTAAATGCTCATTCTTTCCTCTACAGATAGCTTATTGTCCAAGAATTTGCGTAAGTCCTGATACTATTAAATACGGATGTAATATAGCGGTTTTCAGTAGGCGTGAGGTACATCAACGATCCCCCTAAATCCCCCTTCTCAAGGGGGGACTTCCAATTCCCCCCCTTCTCAAGGGGGGTTAGGGGGGATCGAAAGCGGTGTACCTCACTAACCTGGGAATGCTATAGAATTACGTTTCTTGCCTTTACCACACTTGCTATAAAATTTGTTGTCGATGATCGACAAATTTTCAAGGAGAGAGTTTTTTTCTACTATTAAATACGGATGTAATAGAATTACGTTTCTTGCCTTTACCACACTTTTTCTAAAATTTGTTGTCGATCATCGACAAGTTTACAGGACTTACGCAGAACCACCATATATATGTAGAGGGCGAATGCCATTCGCCCCTACATAAGGTGTATGGTTTCGTATTTTGCGTAAGTCCTGTTTAAAAAATATTTCTCTCTATTTTCTATTAATTTATGGTGAATAACTTGCTATAATACAAATTTAATAAATGTCTGCTACAAATAGCTACGGGATTTTTTAGGATTCAGAATTCAGAATAAATAGGTTTGATGCTATTTATTAGTTCATAATTTATCTTATTAGTCAAAAGGATATCTCCTGTTAAGTTGTTTAACGTTCTGACTATGTGTAACATTCTTTTTTTTGATGTGTAACTTAGTTTTAATAACTTTTTTATAATGTCAAAAAAAAATTAATTATTCGATTTTTTTTGTTTTAGATAGTGCTATAATCCTTGGTGAAATTATTCATCATAAATAACGTAATTAACTGTCTGTATATTTACGGGTATTTGACTACCAACAAATATAAATTTGGTAGCTAATAGTAGCTATTTCTACAACAGTTATAAGGTACATTTATTAATGGATAATGGATAATTTATAATTAATCAATTCGGCTTTATTGCCTTCTATTTCAAGAGAAAAAACGGTCTAAGAATGGCAAGTAAGCCTTGCTATATCCAATCGACCAAGAGAAAAGAAAAAAGATTTCTTGATATTAAATTCTCTTGGTTTTAACCAGAGGTAATTATCCATTATCAATTAATGAATATCCTTCTAAATCCCCTTTTTTATGTATGGGGATATTGAAGGCTCCACCCCTTTTTTCGGGAAAAACTGTACCTCATAGATTAAAGAACCGCTATATCGTACTTTTACCGAAAAATTTTGGTTTAAAGCCTCCCCTTTATAAGGGGATAATAAATAAAAATTTTCCTTTGAGTCAATCCTCTTCTTTTAAAGGAGAGGTAATTATTAATTATTCATTATTAATTATTAATTATTGACGGACAGTTAATTTTTTGAATCAATTCACAATAAATATGGCCTACGATAATTTACGATCTGCATTTGAACTGGGTGCTATTACTACTACGCCAATTAAAAAGAACGAAAAAATTGGCTTTAGAAGATCTAACGGTGTTCGAGAGCGCAATGATTACTATAAATTCACACTCGAGCAGGAAAGTGACCTAACTCTGACACTGGATAGATTGGACAATGATGCTAATATCCAGATATTAGATAGTGATGGAGATGTCTTATTTTCCTCTACTAATAGAGGTATTGAATCAGAAATTATTGATGCTGATTTAGAAGCAGGTGAATATTTTGTTCGGGTTTTTCGTAGAGGTAATGCTCAGACAAATTATCAGATTAACCTTAGTGCTGCTCCAATTAATATCACTCAAGATGACACAGCTCCTGGTATTCGTCTGGGGGATGATTTTCTCAACAATCTTACAGAAGGGGTTGTTGTTACTGATGAAATTGGCTTTACTGAAAGGAATCAAAGAGATAAATCTGACTACTATAACTTTGTTATTGATGAAGAAAGTGACTTTAGTCTGACTCTAGACCAACTAACACAAAATGCAGATGTTCGTCTCTATGAAGCTGATGGTAGAAGTCTATTGTTTAGGTCTACTAATGGCGGACGAAACGAAGAAACTATTAACGCTATTCTTGAACCAGGGAAATACGTTATTGAGGTAGAACCTAAAGGTCGGGCCAGAACAGACTATCGATTAGAAATTGATGCTGATGCTAATATTAGTGAACCCACGAATAAATTACCTGGTGTCCAATTAGGTGATTTGTTGGAAAGGACAGAAGACGAACCACTTTTTGGTTTAGGAGAAATTGGTTTTGGTAGAGGTAGTACCAGAGACCAGAATGACTACTTTACCTTTAACCTGGATGAAGATAGTTTCTTTTTTGCTGACATGGATCTGTTCAATGCTAATATCAGACTTGACCTTTATGAATATGACCCTGATGAGAACGAATTAGGTCAATTACTGGCTAAATCTAACAAGAAAGGCAAAAACCCGGAAATTATTAGTGGGGAAGTTTTAGAGGCAGGTAACTATGCAGTACGGGTAAGACCTGTCGGGAATGCCAGAACTGATTATCGTTTGGAGTTAAAAGTCTTTGACCAAGATTTAGATGATATTCCCACTCCAGAGACAGCAGAAGACTTAGGAGAAATTACCGACACTACAACTAAAAAGTCAGGTAATATTGGTAGTTTAATCTTGACTGGCCTCCGAGACCAAGCAGATTGGTACAAGTTTTCTCTCAGCAGTCAGAAAAATCTCGATCTGACTCTTGATGGGTTAGGAGCTAACGCTAATGTAGAAATTTATGATAGTGATGGGAAGACTCGAATATCTAGGTCTGCTAAAAGAGGTTCCCGACCAGAAAATATTAATGAGACTTTAGATGCGGGTGATTATTTTGTGAAGGTATTGCCTCAAGGTAATGCTCGGACCAGATACACATTGAGTTTGAACGCTGAGGAACCTTTTACCGATCCCGAACGCTTTGACTTAGGCAATATCACTGGTGACAATCCAAGTAATATTCAAGATATTGGTGGAGAACGTAGCGGTCAACGTAATACCCTAGATATTTATAGCTTTAGTCTAGACAAACAAATAGATTTTCGGGCAACCCTAGACCAAATCAAAAGTAATGCTAACTTAGAACTTTATGACAGTGGTGAAGACCTGGAAGATGACAGTGACGACAATTTGATTGTGAGTTCCACTGAATCAGGTCGTACTCCTGAGTTGCTAGAACTGATTTTAGAACCTGGGAACTATAACTTAAGAGTTTTACCAGTAGGAGCAGCAGATACAGAATATCGAGTAGAACTTGATGCTACAGAAGTAGCAGAGGGTCTAGATGTTTTTGAAGTTGGGGAACTTAGCGAATATAAAAAGAGACAGCGAGTAGGGTTTACGACTGGTGGCGTCCGCAATACTAAAGATATCTACAACTTTACTGTAGATGAAGCAAGTACCTTTAATTTGACTCTGGATGAACTGAGTGGTAATGCCAATGTGACTATAGTTGATGAAAATGGCGATCGCCTCTTCAGGTCTTTTAATAATGGTCGTCGAGCGGAAAATATTACTGGTGAGTTAGAACCAGGAAATTATGCTGCCGAAATATTCCCTGTTGGTAATGCTAAGGCCAGATATTTTCTGAGTATGGATGCTGTCGCCACCCAAGGTCCAGGAGAAGGAGAAACTCCAGAAACAGCTTTCGACCTAAGTCTGGGAACGCCAGTTACAGAACGAGTGGGCGATCGGAAAACAGATGGTAGTCGTAATACCGAAGATTACTACAAAATCATTGTTTCAGAGACCAGCGAATTAAACATCAATTTGGATAACCTCCAAAGAAATGCTGACTTAAAGTTAGTAGATAGTGATGGTACAGTTATCGCTGACTCGACTAACTCTGGCAAAAATAGTGAAGTTATTAGTGAGGTATTAGATGCGGGAGAATATTTCGCACTGATAGATAGGAAAAGTAGTGGTGCTACAAGATATAGACTGACAGCAGATGTCGATCCAATTACAGGAAGTACAAGAGACCCCAACGGTACATTAGCAACTGCCACTTTCCTAGGAACATTTGATGAAGATGAACTTACTACCTCCGATACCAAGATTGGATTTAAGGAAAATGGAATAGTTGATGAAAATGACTACTATCAATTTAATGTGAATGAGACTGAGGATGTGTTGATAGTTCTAGATCGCATCAACCAAAATGCTAATCTAGAATTATTAGATAGTAATGGTAGTCTCATTGAACGTGCTGCAGGTAACAGTAATAGTGAGTTTATTCAAGCAACCATTGATGCAGGTGAATACTTCTTGCGGGTTTATCCAGGTAGTGAGACTGTTAAAACTGGTTATAGTCTTTCTATTACCTAGAAATCATATCAAATCCGCTGACTACGCTTCCCGAGAAATCGGAGTAATATAATTCTACCATCAGTATTGGTGCAAACTCCTAGCTTATAGAGGGTTTGGAGACCAAACCCCTACGGTCTTGAATTCAACCGATATTGCCGGATTTGATATCAACAATTTTAACACAGCAAAATTTTATAAATCAGGAGCGATCTAAAATATGACAACTTTTCAGGGTTCAGCGAAAATTACATGGGGGAAACCAGATGAAGGTTCTAATTCTAGTTCATTTTACCGGGGTGTAGGTACTTCGGAAGTTTCTTGGGGTAAGATAACAAATCCCTTCTTCTTTGATAATAATAAAATTAGCTTTGTTGAATCCCCATTACCATTCGGTGTCAAAGTTGGAGAAAGTTTTAATTTAGGAAATTTAGCCACCTGGAATTCTTTCATTGATGAGGGAACTGGTATTGACTCGGTGCCAATGAAGGTGGAACTAGATTTAGATGGACCACAGGAAATAAACCAAACGTTTGAGTTTGATTTGGAATTGTCTAGTACCAGAAATGGTGCTGCTAATGGACAGTCTGGTGGTGTTTACTTTTTACCACAAACCTCAACTAATGAAACTTTTCAGTATGATGGTCAAGAATATTCTATTGATTTGATTGGTTTTGAGCAGTTTCCTTATTTTCCAGGGGATGAAGGGAATACAGCGTTATTAGGTACTCGTTTTTACACTCCCTACGAATCTAGTTATGCAGTATCTTTGATAGCTCAAATCACTGAAGTAGAAGTACCAGAACCTGCACCAGAACCTGCACCAGAACCTGCACCAGATCCTTCACCAGAACCTGCACCAGAACCTGCACCAGAACCTGCACCAGAACCTGCACCAGATCCTTCACCAGCACCGATAGAACTACCAGTTCAAGTCGGCATTCTCAACGAAGGCAACTACAGAAACACAGACAGGGTTGGTTTTACAGAAAATAACTTCCGCGACGTTGTAGATACTTATGAGTTTGAGTTGACAAAAGAAAGTGAAGTCAATGTCACTCTCGATCAACTCAGACAAAACGCCAACGTAGAAATAGTTGAAACCGAGACTGACACAATTTTATTTCAGTCAACAGAAAGTGGTACTCGCCGAGAAACAATCACCGAAATTCTAGAAAAAGGTGAATATTCAGTCCGAGTCTACACCGAAGGTCTAGAAAAGACAAGATATCGTTTAGGTTTACAAGCAGAAGAAATGACAGAAGAAAAAGACTCCATTAGCACTGCTAAAAATTTAGGCATCCTCAGCTCGCAAGAAATTTCAGAACTTGACCGAATTGGTTTTGGTCGTGGTGTTTCACGAGATAAACAAGACTATTATAAATTTAGTTTGCAAGCAAAGAGTGACATCTCTCTCACATTAGATCGACTCACAAGAAACGCAGATGTAGAAATTCTAGACAGTGATGGTCGCACCCTGCTATTTAGGTCTAATAAAGGAGGCAGAACGCAGGAAAAAATCAACGAAACATTAGAGGAAGGGGACTACTACATCAAAGTTAAACCTAGAGGTAGCGCCAAAACTAATTACCGACTCGGTATCAGTGCAGAGGAAGTTATCCAGGAACAAGACGACAGCAAACCAGGAATAGACTTAGGCGTAGTTACTCCCATCAACGAAATAGGGAAAAGGGAAAGTATTGGTCGGGGTCAAGGTCGTCGTCGAGATACCAACGACTACTACAACTTCACTGTAACTTCAGACAACATTGTCACCCTGACTCTAGATAACCTGAAAGCTAATGCGGACATACAGCTTTTTAATTCAGATGATGAAATTATCTGGCGTGGACAGGAAAGAGGTCGCAGAAAAGAAGAATTTACAGAGTTACTAGAACCAGGAAATTATACAGTGCGAGTTTTCCCCAGAGGCAACGCACGCACCGACTACCGATTAGGAATTACAGCTCAGTGGCCTTTTATTGATGATTATGTTAGTCCTGATGAGGCGTTTGATTTTGAAGTAGTGACTGTTGATGAACAAAGAGTTATTAACGAGGTCGGTCAAACTTATGCTTCACAGACTGGTCGCGACCAACAAGACTGGTTCCGGTTTGAAGTTTCTCAGGAATCTGATGTAAATATAGACCTGCGTCAGTTACGACAAAATCTAGACCTCATCTTATATGATGATGACGGCACTACTCTTCTCGACGACTCGAAAAACCGAGGTCGTCAGAAGGAAAATATTAATCTCCCCCTGGATGCTGGCGAATATTATGTGAAAGTACAGCCAAAAGGAGGAGCGCGTAGTAGATATCAACTTACTATAAATGCAGATGAGATAGAACCTCCAGTAGAAATCTTTAATATTGGGGATTTTAGTCAAGAAAGAACATCATACTCCAATAACGATCGGATTGGTTTGACTCAAAGTGGCCGCAATGAGATAGATCGTTATTTCTTCACCTTAAGTGAAGACGGTCGGGTAGATGTGACTCTCGACGAACTGAGTGCTAATGCTAATTTACGATTATTGGATAGTCAGGGTTCCCTCATGTTCGACTCCCGCAACACTCGTGACACTCCTGAGGAAGTAGGACAAGATTTAGAGGCGGGAGATTATTCTCTTGAAGTCTTTCCACAGAACTCGGCGAGGACTTCTTATAATCTGAGTGTAGAGTTTACCCCTGAGATAATACCACATGATGATAATCCCCCTGGTGAGATTATTGGGGAATTAACTCAAGAATATGTCAGAGAAGATCAAATTGGTTTTTCTGATGGGGAAGACTACCGCGACCAAAATGACTATCATACATTTACCCTTGACGAACAAAAACAGGTTGAGATTAGTTTAGATAACTTGAGGGCAAACGCTAATGTAGAGTTATTAGATAGTTCTGGTAGTTTGCTCAAAAGGTCTAATAATCGAGGCAGACAAAGCGAGAGCATTACTGAACAGTTGGATGCAGGAGAATACCGTATTCGTGTCTATCCTCAAGGTGGCGCTCGTACTGACTACACCTTAACTGTGAACACTTTAGCAGCAGATGATGATGGAACTCCACCAGGGGTAGATATTGGTGTATTGGGAAGTTACGATGTAAACGACAGAATTGGTTTTACTGAAGGTGGTAGTCGCGATCGGGCAGACTATCGTCAGTTTACCCTAGAGCAAGACAGCAAGTTTAGCCTGAACTTGACAAATTTACGACAGAATGCTGATGTAGTGTTGTATGATATTGATGGCACTTTGCTCAAACGTGGAGCTAAAAGCGGGAGGAGCAATGAGGAAATTAGTATGGATTTGGAAGCAGGAGATTATTATGTAGGGGTGTTGCCAAAAGGTTCAGCACGGACTACTTACAATTTGAACATGAGTGCTTCTCCTGTTTCTGGTCCTATTCCTGATACCGACCTTGGTACTCTTAATTTTGCTACCGATCCTTTGACTGGAGACGGTGTGTTGATTAGTAGTCGCGGCAGTGAAGCAAATTATACTTTTGATTTAGCTGAAACTGACTTTGTTGAGATTACTCTTGATGGTTTGAGAGCTAATGCTAATCTGGAACTATACAATAGTGATGGCAGACAACTTTTAGGTAGTTCTAGTAACTCTGGTACTAGAGCTGAGGAAATAGAAGTTTTCTTGGAAGCAGATACTTACCTTGTTAAGGTTTTAGGTCAAGGTCAAGCAACCAGTTTTGATTTGAGTGTTGGTTTGGGTTAAATAGGAGTTACGGATACGATCCCCCTAAATCCCCCTTGTCAAGGGGGACTTTGAGAGCTTCCTCCTTGTTAAGGGGGGCAGAGGAGACTCTGAAAACTCCCCCCTTTCCAAGGGGGGCAGGGGGGATCTAAAACTGTACCTCAGCGCCAACGGGTTTGGAGACCAAACCCCTACGATTATTAAGGACAGGACTTACGCAAAGAAACCCGGTTTCTACGGTAAATCATTGTTTTTGACAATAAACATCTACGAGAAACCGGGTTTCTGGGTTCGCCTGTGTAAGTCCTCAAGGAATGAGATGTGATCAAAAACTGTGGTAGTCCTGCTTGCGTAATGGTATATAAGAAAAAGGAATAGGAGGTACGGGAGCAAGATGCTCCCACTGTTGCGCCTCCGCTCCAAAGATAATGAAAATGCACAATCCATAAAATGCACCACTACCAAAACTGTAGGGGTTTGGTCTCCAAACCCAAGCGCCTAG
>NZ_JAAHHT010000175.1:0-8510 GCF_010672085.1 Okeania sp. SIO3I5 | reverse complement strand
TAGGAGGTACGGGAGCAAGATGCTCCCACTGTTGCGCCTCCGCTCCAAAGATAATGAAAATGCACAATCCATAAAATGCACCACTACCAAAACTGTAGGGGTTTGGTCTCCAAACCCAAGCGCCTAGGATTTTGAGTAGGAGGTACGGGAGCAAGATGCTCCCACTGTTGCGCCTCCGCTCCAAAGATAATGAAAATGCACAATCCATAAAATGCACCACTACCAAAACTGTAGGGGTTTGGTCTTCAAACCCAAGCACCTAGGATTTTGAGTAGGAGGTACGGGAGCAAGATGCTCCCACTGTTGCGCCTCCGCTCCAAAGATAATGAAAATGCACAATCCATAAAATGCACCACTACCAAAACTGTAGGGGTTTGGTCTCCAAACCCAAGCACCTAGGGATTTAGAGGCCAAACCCACACGATTATTATTAATAATTAATATTATGGACGATTTACTAAATATATTTTCAGACCCATTTTTTGATTCATCATTAGATTTTTTTGAACCTGGTGTACAATCTGGATCTACAGGCGATACCTTCCAAAGTTTTGGAGATATTGGGGATATAGATATAGGTGACATAGATATTGGGGATATAGACATAGATGTTGGAGATATAGATATAGATTTTGGTGGAGGCGATCGCGACCCAATAACAGGTTTCAATAACGACCAGTTCTGGAAGATATGGTGCGACTTAGTTCCAGGACTTTGTTCCGATCCGCAAATCTCTATCAATGATACGAAAATTACCGAAGGAAATAGAGGTCGAAAAACAGCAAGGTTTAATGTGACTTTAGATCAAGAGAGTGATGAAGTAGTTAAAGTAAACTATACAACTGTCAACGGTAGCGCTAAAGCAGGTCAAGACTACAAAAGGACTAGAGGAACTCTAACTTTCCAACCTGGTCAAACCCAAAAAGCGATCGCTATTCCTATCCTAGGAGATGAAAAAGTAGAAAACGATGAAACATTTACTGTTAACTTGAGTCAACCTCAAAATGGCAAGATTGAGGATAATCAAGGAATTGCTACTATTCAAGACAATGATTTAGCTAAAATATCTATCAGAGACGCCAAAATTACTGAAGGAAATAGAGGAAAAAAACAAGCCAAATTTACTGTTACTTTGAACAGTGAAGTTGATGAAACTGTTAGAGTAAATTATGCCACTGTTAATGGTACTGCAAAAGCAAGGTCAGACTATCAAACAACTAAAGGTACTCTGACTTTTAGACCAGGACAAAGACGAAAGACTATTTCAGTTCCGATCTTAGGAGATACCTTAGATGAAGAAAATGAAAAATTTCAAGTTGTTTTGAGTAAACCCAGAAATGCTAAATTAGGAGATAGAAGAGCGATCGGAACTATTATAGATAATGATATTCAGAGGGGAGATCGTGATGGTAACTTTAAGAAAGCTACTAACATAGGAAGACTAAATTCTAGATTTGTTAATTCTGATAGTATTGGGTATACAGAAGTAGGAAACAGAGATACCAATGATTTTTATCGTTTCCGACTTCCCCGTGAAGGAAAATTAAGGGTAGTGCTAGATGAGTTGTTTGATGATGCCAATATTGCTTTGTATGACTCGGAGCAAAGTCTGATTTCAACATCAAGAAAGAGAGGAACGAGTCGAGAACAAATTTTGCAAACATTAGATCGTGGGGTTTATTATTTACGAGTTACTCCTCAAGGGAGCGATCGTACTGATTATAGAATGGAGTTAAAGTTTATTTGAATAGGTAGGGGTTAACGGCGGTTAAGCTCTTAGATATTTATAGGATTTTCAAATTGATGAAGCACATCGCTATAACCAAAACCTTTTAGGGACATTGCATGCAAGGTCTCTACTTGCATCCAACGTCCCTACGCGATCGCCACCAAACAACCCATCCTCCACAACATCCCCTACTAATCTAACTTTCGGAACCAACCAATAATATCATGTCCGGTAGCATCGGTATTTTCAATAATTAATAATTAACAATTAATAATTAATAATTACCTCTTCTTAGAAACGGATAGGATTGGTTAAAAAGGAAATTTTTTGGTAGTCCTGCTGAGGAATGGCGAAGATACATAAGTTTTGTAATTTCTTCCCACACGAACCAACTTCCTACACTTCCTACACTTCCCACACGAACCAACTTCCCACACCTCCCACACCTCGCACACCTCCCACACTCTCTCTACCATTCCTCAGCACCACATTTTCAGCCATAAAGCTACAAAGTAGAACAGGACTTACGCAAAATACTAAATAATACACCACCCGTAGGGGCGAATTGCATTCGCCCATACTAAATACAGTTGTACTGCGTAAGTCCTGTAGAATTCTAATTAACTTCTCTTATGGGGAGAAGTCGCGCTCGCTACATTTATGCAACAAAACCATTATCCATTATCCATAACTATTTCCCTTTGTTACCAAAATAGGTATCAAAAATTGCCTTAGCAATGGGAGCAGCACCTACCGAACCGTAACCACCACCTTCAACTGCAACCGCTACAGCAATTTCAGGATTATAAGCAGGTGCAAAACCTATATACATTGCGTTATCAGGTTGCCCTGGAAGTTCTACCGTACCAGTCTTACCACCGGATAATGGAATTTTGCCATCATTCAACCGTCGAGCAGTACCCTTCCTGACTACATCAATTAACCCTTCTCGCACTGTACTAATAGTTGAAGACTTTAACCCAGTCTTAATTGATTTCGTAGCAGCAGTATTAGTTTGAGAAGCCAATAAATGAGGTTGCACTCGATACCCACCATTAGCGATCGCCCCCACCATGACTGCAGATTCTAAAGGTGTCACCAATACCAAACCCTGACCTATTCCCATCGTCACAATATCAGCAATATGCCAAGATTCCCCATACATCTCTTGTTTTTCTTTGGGAGTAGGGATTTGACCATGATTACCATCTAGTCCTAATAGTTTTAAATCAATACTACCACCAATACCTAAGTCTCGCCCCCACTTAGAAATCTGTTCAGGACCAACTTTCACACCTACTTGATAGAAAAATGTATTGCTACTGTAAGCTAAAGCATCCCGAAAACCAATTACTCCATAACCACCACTGTGTTCGTTAAAAGTGATACCACCAATAGTCACAGCGTTGTAAGTTCCCACTCTAGAATTAGGAGCATATTTGCCAGACTGTAGCGCTGCCACAGAAGTAACAGCTTTGAAAGTGCTTCCTGGGGGATAACCCTGAAGAGCGCGATTCAAAAAAGGTTTGTTTGCACCTTGGAGACGTTGCCATTTTTCCCTTGTCATTTGCCCTGTAAATAGACTGGGGTCGAATGTTGGTCCGCTTGCCATTGCTAATACTTCCCCTGTTCTGGGATTAATGGCAACTACAGCACCCCGGCGATTTCCTAACGTTTTTTCTGCGACTTTTTGGAGATCGAGATCGATGGTTAATGTTACTGGTTTGCCTGCAGTGGGGTTTTCTACTCCTAACTCTTGAATTTCGTTACCTTTGGCATCAACTTCAATCAGGCGATTACCCCAAACTCCTTCCAATTCTGAATTTGCCGAACGTTCGATTCCCATTTTTCCGACAATCATTCCCATTGGGTATTTGGGGTTAGCGATTAATTCTTCTTTGGTTGCTTCGCCAGTATATCCAATTAAATGAGCTGCTAGACTGCCATGAGGATAGTGACGAAAGTTTTCGGTACGAACTTCTACTCCTCTTGTCTCACCAGCTTTTTCTGCTAATGCTACGAAAGTAGATCGATCTATATTTGAGGTAATTCTTACTGCTATGGGCGAATTATAGCCACTTGCCTCTAACTTATCAATAATATCAGTAACTGGAATATCTAAGATTGGACTAAGTTCCTTTGCCACTTCTAACCATTTTGCAGGTGAATATTCTTGAGGCCATAAATATACAGAACGAGACAGAAGATTACTTGCTAAGATTCTACCTTTGCGATCGTAAATTGTACCGCGACTCGCTGCTACTGGCATGAGGCGAATACGGTTGTTTTCTGCACGTTCTCGGTTATATTCTCCCTGAACTAACTGTAATTGTACTATACGATAAGCATTGATTCCGATCGAGGTGGTAATCACTAGCATCATTATTAATACTTGCACCAACCGATGACGTTTCGCTTTAGTTTGTTGCTCAGACATTCTGGCAACAGGGATAAATTTAGAAGATAAACCAAGTTCTTGAACCATTTTTACTGCATGAGTGTTTTATCTTTATTTTTCTTTGCACTCTGCTTTTCCTCCGGAGGATTAACCACTTTTTGTCTGCATCAGGACTTACGCACTCAAATAGGAAACCAAGTTTATTGTCCTGGTTATTGTTTTTCAATTCACTTTTGAGGATGGTGAGGTACAGTGTAACACAGTCTTCAAGGCCTCCACAACCTGGAAGGTTGTGTTACTACTCATTACTAACAGGTTTCCAGTTTTTAACAAATAGTAAAGCTTTGTACCTCACGCGCGGGCGTGAAACTGCTGTAAATCACAAAATTTTGTCGATAAATCCAGTTTCTGCGTAAGTCATAAGTAGGGTTGGCGGAAAAAGTCTTATGAGTGTAGGTAGGATTCAGGAGTCAGGAGTCAGGAGTCATATAGCGCTACGCGCAAATCACAAGTCAGAAGTCAGAAGTAATCCCTGACTGAGTTTGAACATTGATCGATGTCCTAATCTTTGCTTCGACTGCTATACTGTTTCACCGAAGTTATATCAAGTAACATTAATTAGGGTTTGCGCTCAAAAGTCTTTTAGTAAGGGTAGGAGTCAACCCACCCCTAACCCCTCTCCCTGGAGGGGAAGAGGAGGGGAAGGGGAAGTCAGGAGGTAGGAGTAAGAATTGTCAGAGTGATTTTTCGGCCTTTGTCAGCCCAAAATACTAGCTTTTTGAGCATTTTCAACTGAAAACCAGGCACTTTTTTAGACCCTAAAAGACCTAAAACCTTTATATATCAAGACTTTTATAATTAATCAGCAAGCCCTAATTAACCCCAGTGTAGGGACGTTGCATAAGGGTTTCCCTACTAGCGTGTCTAGACTAAAATTGTGGGTTAGGAGCGAGTAATATAGAATCCGGGTAATTAGTTATCGTATCGCTTGATAGAGTCAGGAGTCAGGAGGTAGGGACGTATCGCTGCGCGACATGTAACGCATTAATGTTCAAGCAACGTCCGTACGGAGAAAGAAAAGATTTGAATAGCATGAAATTTAAAATTTCTATTCATGCTTAACATCTGTATTAAGATGAAGTAATTTTGCGATTACTGTATAACCGGATTTTATATAACCTAGAATACCTATCGCCCAACCCCTCTCTTCCAAAAAGAGGGGGAGATTTCCCCCCTTCCCTTGTAAGGGTAATGGTTTTTTAACCCACATTTTCAAGCTTGACGCGCCACTACGAGGTTGGGGCAAAATTGTTGATTACAGTTTTAATGAGACATGATATTAAAAGTCAAAAGTAAGATTTTATAGACTTGAAACTTTAATGCCACAGTAATTTTAGGGAATTATTTCACATCTAAAGTCTGAAATTATTTGTGACATCTTTAAAGTGAATTGGTATCAGGAGTTAGGAGTCAGGAGTTAAGAGTTAGGAGTTAGGAATCAGGGGAATTATGGAGCAATACGGTTTAATAGGGTTCAGTTAAGGATTTTTTTTGCAGTTCTGTAATCTGAAAAGTTCATCTAATGCTTCCATACCTTATAAGTTTTAGTCTTATCTGAACCGTATTGAATTATAGAGGAGGTAGGAGGAATAATTATCCCTTGATTTTTCCGCTCTTGTTTGCTCAAATTGCTAACTTTTTGAGCTTTTTGGACCGAAAAGCTTGGACTTTTTTCACCAGAAAAAGGCTTTAGCCTTTATTTGTAGATGATTTGATGGTTAACTTTCCTGGCGGGAAGTCCCGCGCTCTCCATCCCCCCTAACCCCCCAAGGATAAGCTATCCCTTATCAGGAACTCTTGAAACCCTTGTGGGAGGGTGGGGAGGAGGGGGAGGAAGAATTCTGTCTACATTCATAAAAAAGTGTGTTTTTCAATACACTTTTCTCCTGAAAAAGCCGATTCAAGACTAAAACATAACTTGTCTATGTTGTCAAGTTTTATGTTAAGAAAAATGTTTATAAAGCATAGCTTGGAAAGGGGGGAGGGGGAGCGTCGGGATGAAAGCCTGGGCCTGGATTCGGATACCTTCATAAGCTAAACGTTCATAGGCCCAAGACACAAGCTAGGAGCATTTTGTTATTATCAATGTCAACACAGGGGGAGGACATCACCTCTGTCATGCGCAGCGGTCAGGGTTTCCCAGACTGAAGAATCCCGCGTTGTCCCGTAAGGGCAAAGTCGGGAGTATGTCAATAAGTAAACCATATATAGTTACTAAATCTATAGAAAAATATTCCTAGACAAGTGTTTTAATTAAGTGTTACCTTAACGGGGTGAACTACAACACCCTCTATCCCATTGCTAAAAGCGTTTGGGACTACTTTTATTATCGGTATTTAAACGAACATTGACATGACTCATTGTATTTGACACTAGATTATTTTTTTTAATAATAGTACGTTCTACTAACTGTATTATCCCTCCTGTAAACATTTAACGAGCTGTTCTGCAATCCTTTCTCAGTCTAAGATATTTTTAGTTGTTTTCCTATGTTTTTCTATAAAATTAATAAAACTTTACAATACATATTATACTATTTTGAAAAAAAAATGGTATAAAAACGTGCATCTCGATCAGAGATGTTGAAAAAGAAGTGCTTTTTATAGCGCTAGGGAATAGGGAATAGGGAATAGGGAATAGTAGAGTTTCAAAGGGTTTTTCTTATAGGGAAATGCTCCGCAAACAGGAGTTATAAATGTCCTAACCTTAATGCGTAACGCTATATCAAAAAAAATTAGGTCTAAAACTCTGCCTTTTAAGACGAAATGTTTTTGGAGCGTTGCTCTAATCCCCTAGTTCCCCTCCTGGGAGGGGTTAGGGGTGGGTTAACTTCTGTACGGGCGCCCTTGCGAAGCCCATCCCGTAAGGCTATATGGCCATTCCCCCCTACTGACTTCTGACTTCGTTAATAGACCTTTCCAGAAAAAAGGGATTAGGGGCGATTCGCGTTTGCGAAGCATGACAAACGGAAATCGCCCCTACAGGATTAGGGGGAAATAAATTATCAATTATTTGCGAGAAAACCCAAAAAGTTTCCTGATATAAGACATTCAGGCTTGAGACAATTGTCCAATTAGCACATTGCGTGCCCAATCTCATGCCCACTACAAAAAAGGAGAAACAATGGCCACTAAAAACAATCCGGAAATAACCAATCTCTTCTCAAGAGATGGCCATATATGGATAAACATAAGCGCCAAATATACAGGCCAATGAATTAGACGCTCCCTACGATTAATAGACATTACTTGCAACTGGGCTGAAGCTCGGTGCATTCAAAGCAAGATCGAAGCGGATATCATGGCTGGTAACTTCGACTGACCTGGCCTGCATCCAGTCCAAATTAAAAAAGCAGTATAAAAATAGTACCATTCACCCAAAAAAGCATCAAGAATAAAATTTAATTCATTTTGAGAATAAGCTTGCTTGGAGCGAGTGATAAGCTTTTTCTTTACCCGAAAAAATAATTTCTGAAAAACTTGGTTTTCTGCTAAATTTAGTGCGGCATTAAAATCGACAGCTATCTGTAGTAAGGAGTCTCCAGAATACAACTTTTCCGCCTTTAGTTTAAATGACTCAGTGTCAGGATTATTGCCTAAATTATCAAGTATTTCATCTATCCTTTTCCAGCTTTACTTTTGTCTGTTCCTGCTAACTTCATCTATTTTTTTCTGTTTATAATTATCCCAAACATCCCGTAGAGTTATACATTTGCTTTTCGCTACAAAACCTGGTTTGTACTTTCGCAAGGAATAGTCAAAATAACCTTTGCCGAGCCATTTTTCTTTGTGTAAATCGCTGTCAACTTTTCTCCCTATTTCCGAGGAAATAGCTAACCCCTCTGGACTGCTAATTCTAGTAACAGATATTGCCCTTTGCTTCCCCATAGGATCATAAAAACGTAAACTATAATTGTTACTATATTCATAAATTCTAACCTTCCCAATGACTAGCAATGATCGGCCATTTTTTTTTCATCTCTAGCTATCTGCCGGTACTTATTTTGTACTTATTGTAGCTTGTCCTATATTTGGCCAATGCAGCAAAAGTGGGAGTTTGTGACGGATAGCCAATCACGCAGGCCGTCAAATCTCCCCTGTCTTAACCCTGTTACAGTTATTCATATTTTTTTTATGAGAAAAATTGGGAGTAGGGAGTCATATAGAATCCGGGTAATTAGTTATCGTATTACTGAGGAGTAATGAGTAATGAGTAATGAGTAATGAGTAATGAGTAAGGAGTAAGGAGTAAGGAGTAAGGAGTAATATCAAATCCAGTTGAATACAAGAGTGTATTGTTGGGGGAGATGGTCCGATTGTCCGA
>NZ_JAAHHT010000174.1 GCF_010672085.1 Okeania sp. SIO3I5 | reverse complement strand
TAAAATTTTAGCTCTGAGAGTAGGGAAAAGATATTATACTTCTACTTTTCTCCTGACTCCTTTCTCCAGAAATTCTGATTCCTGGCTCCTTTCTCCAGAAATTCTGACTCCTGTACGGACGCCCTTATGCAACGTCCCTACCTCCTGACTCCTTGATAATTATTTATAAGTATTCAACCGAACATGATATAAGAATATTTGCTATTTTATCCGGGCGGTTATAATACTGCCGATTGACTTCTTCTCTAGATTTTTTTGTGCCTTTACTTTGATGGAAAGCGTAGAGAGAATCAACAAATAATTCATTAAATAACTCTTCAATTAATTTAGATGGAGAGGAAACTTGTTCCAAATTCAGAAATAATCCTTCTGGCTTTAATAATTCATAAATCTCTTGATATATTTCTCGTTTTCTTATGTCTGGTTGGTGATGAATTGAAAATCCTGAAACAATTACATCAAATGGTGCTTTTTGGTGAATTTTATTTACCAAAAAATGAGGTCTAAAGCCTCCCCTTTTAAGGGGATGAAAAAAATATTTAATTCAGTATTTTAAGCCTCCGACTTCAGTCGGAGGTTCACTGATAACTGATAACTGATAACTGATAACTGAAATGACCCATTCTGGTAAAGCATAATCTTGATTAATAAATTCTAAACTAGCTGGATAAGCAGCAGAAATATTACTTTTTGCAGCTTCAATCATTGTCTCTGAAAAATCTAAAAATACTCCTTGAGAATCAGGGTACTGATTGAGAATTGCCTGACCTAAAATACCATCACCACAACCTAAATCTAAAAAATTATTCACTTGTGGTTTAGCCATCTGAATAATCCTCAAGATAATTTCAATTTGTTCAGTAGCAAGAGGAATTGCACTTCTAACACCAGACAGATATTTTTGTGAAAGTTCTGTTGTTTTCCAGACTTGATAATCATTGTTCATTTGATCTAAATACAGCTCATTACAGGTTTATCTAGTACAGTAGCACAAATCGCTTTTTAAATAGTTTTTGGAGTATGGAATTAAGTTTTCATTCAAAATTGCCAATCTACTAGAATCACTGTACCACACTTACATGGAATAGGCTATATAATAAACAGCTTAGATTAAATTGACTCTACTATTATCACCAGATTTGGTATTACCGAATAATTAATAATTAAATAATTAAATAATTAAATAATTTAGCTTTAACGCCTCCCTTTTCAAGGAGAAAAAAATAAATTTTTTCCTTTTAATCAATCCTCTTCCTAAAAGGGAGAGGTAATTATCCATTATCCATTATCCATTATCCATTATCCATTAATGAAGCTAGACAGATATTTTTGTGAAAATTATGCTGTTTTTCAGACTTGATAATCATTGTTCATTTTTCATATTTATCCCGATAAAAATTATTTAAACATGATACTTCTAACTACTAGAACGTACCCGTAACTCTACTAATTTCTCTTTAACTGTCATATCATAACTACCAAAGAAGTCTTGTCCAAGCAGTGGTATCTCTGCTTCAGGAGGTGCGATAACAACAGTAAATGGTTTGAACTCCAAACCTCCTGCTGAAATAGAACCAACAATTCCTGCTTCTACTTCTACATCTCTGCCATCAGCAACTTTTACAGTTCCCCGAGTGAAAGGTACTACTTCCAGGGAATCTGCCATTTCCTTAGTAATAATGGTTTTACTAGCTCCGGTATCTAAAAGCATTTCATATTTCTGATCGCCATTAAAAGTCACTTCAACAATAGGAATACCTTCATCACCATTTGTACGTTTAACAATTGGTATTTCATATAACCCTGCTGTTGCTGTCGAAGTTGATACCTCCTCTGGTAATTCTTCTGGAAACAAACCACAAACCGATATTGTTAAATCCTTCCTATTTCCAGCTTCATCAATCATAAAGCATCCTGGAAATTCTTGAGCGATCGCAGCCGTACACATTAATATTGTCAGCAATATTGATGGTATTTGCCAAAATCTGGTTTTGATCTGTTGTTTGTGCTTAACCTGATTTCTGTCAGTAGAATTATAGGGTGAAAAATTTTCTATCATAATTAACTAATTACTTTTTAAGAATTGCAATTATTTGTTTATTCTTAAGTTTTAAACTTCAAACTAACTTTATCTTATTTAATTGATGAATGTAATCTGTACTTGTAACTACTACATTTCTCATAAACTTAATATATTCTCGATAACCTAAGTAGATATTCTCAGGCTATCTTCAAATACTAATTAATTAGAGGAATTAAAATGTCAATCTCAGCTCAACCTGCTTTACTTGTCTTAGCAGATGGAACTGCTTACCATGGCTTATCTTTTGGCGCTCTAGGAACCACCATCGGAGAAGTGGTATTTAACACAGGAATGACTGGTTATCAGGAAGTTCTCACAGACCCAAGTTATTGTGGACAAATAGTTACTTTTACCTACCCAGAGTTGGGAAATACAGGAGTTAATCCTGAAGACGAAGAGTCCAATATGCCGCAGATAAAAGGCGCGATCGCTCGAAATATTTGTCCACGTCCCAGTAACTGGCGTTCTACTCTGTCCTTACCAGAATATCTCCAAGAATATAAAATTCCTGGAATTTACGGTATCGACACCCGTGCTTTAACTAGAAAAATTCGGACTGTGGGAGCCATGAATGGAGCAATTTCTACAGAAATTCTAGACCCAACTGAATTGCTAGAAAAAGTTCAGTCTGCTCCTAGTATGGCAGGATTAAATTTAGTTCAGGAAGTAACAACAAAAGAAGTTTATCAATGGTCTGAACCAACAGATTCAAACTGGGAGTTTAACCCTTCTGTTTCTGGTAATAGTGGAGAACAATTTACAGTTGTGGCCATTGACTTTGGAGTGAAAAAAAATATCCTGCGACGTCTAGCAAGTTATGGTTGTCGAGTTGTAGTTGTTCCTGCTAATACACCACCAGAGGAGATTCTCAAGTATAATCCTGATGGTATTTTCCTTTCTAATGGCCCAGGAGACCCGTCTGCTGTGGGAGAAGGTATTGAAACTACTAAGGAGTTGCTCAAATCATCTAAACCTGTATTCGGTATTTGTATGGGACATCAGGTTCTCGGTTTGGCCTTGGGAGCGGACACTTTTAAACTAAAATTTGGTCATCGGGGTCTGAATCAGCCCGCAGGTTTGCAGCAACAAGTGGAAATTACGAGTCAAAATCATGGATTTGCCATTAATGCAGATTCTTTAGGGGCTGAGGTGGAAATTACCCATCTCAACTTGAATGACAGAACTGTTGCTGGTTTACGGCATAAATCTTTGCCCTTGTTCTCCGTGCAGTACCACCCTGAAGCAAGTCCCGGTCCTCATGATGCTGATTACCTGTTTGAACGTTTTGTTCAAGTAATGGGAGATGCTCGAAAAGTTAAAGCTTAGAATTGATATAGTGCTACGGAAATAGCTTCTATCAATATTTTAGAAGTAGTGACGTCTCGCGAGACGTCATTACAGCCGAAACCAACAAATATTTACCAAGATTTAAAATCTGGGGCATGACAATTTAAGGTGGGTTAGTATATACTTTTCCTACTTTTCCTCTCCCCACCCCTCCCACACCTCCCACACTTCCCCACCCAATCATATATACCATCCCTCATGCCTGAATGGTACTAGGGCAACGTCGGGAGGATGTCAAATTCCGAAAAATTGTTTTTAGTCGCAAACATTTGTCTATTTTTAAAAGTCATATAACTATAGACATATTTTGCTTATTGAAGTATAATATATAATTTAATTATGCAAAATCAAGCGAGGAGGGTGTTATTCCTGAGCCATTAACCCTGACTGTTAGCCTGAGAGCCACTCACGAAGTCAGGGATAACTACCAGCTATTCCGCCTAACAGGGTTATTAGATGCCTTCTCAGAAGCTACTTTTAGCAAAAAGCTGAAGACAAAAATCGATCAAGGACCAAAAAATATTATTTTGGATTTGTCCACGATAGACTTTGTTGATAGTTCTGGGTTAGGAGCACTCGTACAACTGGTAAAGCATACCCAAGAACATGAAGGTAGTTTACAGATAGTTTCCAATGCCCGTGTAACTCAAACAGTTAAATTGGTTCGTTTAGAGAAGTTTTTATCTTTACGAAATACATTAGATGAAGCTATAGAGAATATCAAGAAATAAGGTTAATAGCCTTCCCTTTCAAGGGAATAAAAAAGGAAATTTCGGATTTTCTTGCCTCTTACTTAAAGAGGTACTGATAAATGATATAGCAGGGAAGAGAGAACACTTAACTGGGAATAGTTTTTATTAATGGATAATGGATAATGGATAATGGATAATTACCTATCCCTAAAATGAAGAGGATTGACGCTTAAGGAAAAAATTTATTTTTTTTCCTTTACCCAAGAGGCTTTCAACCTGAATTATTTAATTATTAATTATTCGGTAAAAACACTTCCTAGTCTAAAATTTATTATTAGTAATTGTCCTAACCAATTCTTTTTTAGCTTTAACTGAAATGAAATGATCGGGCAAGGCAAAGGCCAATTATTTAATCTAATCTAGATAAATACTATCTCCCGTCAGAAAACAAAACTCTGGACGGGAGTAGCTCAAGCCTATTGAAGCGATCGCCTTCATTAATGGATAATTGATAATGAATAGTGGATAATTACCTCTTCCTAAAAAGGAGAGGATTGACGATTGACTAAAAGGAAAAAATTCATTTTTTTCCCCTTTCTTGGGGAGGCTTTAAAGGTGAATTATTTAATTATTCGGTAAACCTTTTAACAATAAGGGGTTTCCAAAATACTAATTTTTTGAGGTGAGGAATTGGTGAGGATTATTAAATAAAACTTGTACCAAAAACATCGAGTAGATCGATTCAAGCCAAAACTTAAATTAAGCCGTTAATTATCTGGATGGGGATCGAAAAACCTGGAGCGATATTTTATCAAGTAGAAAGGCTAACCTCATAAGGAGAATGATTAGTTTGCAGCAGTTAAACCCTGTTACCCTAACGCCAGCAGAAATTCAAAAAATTTCGCCCTCAGCTTGGGCATATTTGGGAGATGCAGTTTACGAACTGTATGTTCGGAATTACTACTTGATACCACCAAAGCGATCGCGTTATTATCATCAGTTAGTTGTAGCTAAAGTCAGGGCAGAAAGTCAAGCTCATCAATTAGATAATTTAAAACCTCACCTCACTAATGCAGAGTTAGATATTCTTAGGCGAGGCCGCAATGCTGCTTTTAGGAAACCAAAAAGATTAGATCCAGAGGTTTATCAACAAGCTACGAGTTTAGAAACTCTAATCGGATACTTATATTTAACCGATCCCCAAAGATTAAATCAACTACTAAGCTACATAGAATTAGATTCAAAGTTAGATTCAAAGTTGGATTAATATTTTTATCGCATTAGCCAATAGACATTTCCAATAATCAAAAATAAAATCAATTATCAAACAGGACTCGGTAGCGCAACCCCGCCTTGATCGGCGAAACGTTTTTCGAGCGTTCCTCTAATCCCCGTTACAAAAATAACTCCTGACTTCTGACTTCTAACTTCTGACTTCGTTAATTCTCCCTACTCCCTCTTTAGATAGTTATGTCTACAAAAAATTCTAAATTCAATTCTCAAGAAAAACCTCAAAAACAGAAACGAATTCAACTCAAGGATAGGCGTTCAAAAAATTATAATTCCCCAACGACTAAAGAAGAAGATGACGATCTAATCTACGGACGACACACTGTACAAGCTGCCCTCCAAAGTGAGCGATATTTAAACCGCATCTGGATAATTCCTCCACTGCGATACGATCCGAGGTTTCATACATTGCTGAATGAGGCTAAAACAAGGGGTACAATTATAGATGAAGTAGATGACAAACGCCTAGATCAAATTACCCAGAGAAAAAATCACCAGGGTATCGCAGCTCAAATATCTCCTTATGAGTATAAGGAACTTGACGAATTAATTTCCCAAGCCAAATCGAAAAGCGATCGCCCTGTATTGTTGGTAGCTGATGGTATCAATGATCCTCATAATTTAGGGGCTATTATTAGAACTGGTGAAGCTCTGGGAATACAAGGTTTAATTATTCCGCAAAGACGAGCTGTGGGAATAACTTCGACTGTCACAAAAGTTGCGGCAGGAGCTTTAGAAAATTTTCCTGTAGCTAGGGTTATTAATCTTAGTAATGCTTTGGAACAATTGAAGAAGGAGGGTTTCTGGATATATGGTACTGTGGCAAATGAGGGGGAACCTATCCATACAGTAAAATTTACTGAAGAACGTATCAAGGGTATTGTTTTAGTGGTTGGGAGTGAAGGGGAGGGTTTAAGTCTTTTAATTCAAAAAAACTGTGACGTCTTAGTTTCGATTCCAATGTCGGGAAGTACGCCTAGTTTGAATGTATCAGTAGCAACGGGTATGGCTATTTACGAAATTCATCGACAACATTTGTCAAAAAATTTGCGTATTGAGCAGAAAGTAGAAGGGAGTAGGTATTCTAATTCAAAACTGTAACGTCTTAGTTTCGATACCAATATTGGGAAGTATGTCTAGTTTAGATGAGATATGGGACTAAAAACAGGCATTACCCAACGAACTTCACACTATCTTATGTTGAATAAAAAGTCATGCGTATGGGCGAGTTACTCCATCTAAGTTTTATAGTATCACAAAAATTTTCAGGATGCAACCGATAATCTTTTGGCGCGGCGATTTTTTGGGGAGCTTCAGAGAATGAAAATGTTGGTGATTTTGCACGTATTTGAGGGATGGAAAGATTTGATGAGGGAAAAACAAGTGTTTCGAGAAGCTTCACAAAATGACAATATTTTGAGTATTGCTTCTGAAAAAATGCCTGAATGCTTGATTCTATCTCAGTGAGGAATTTTGGTTGAATAAAAAGTCATGCGTATAGGCGAGTTGCCCCATCTAAGTTTTATGGTATCACAAAAATTTTCAGGATGCAACCGATCATCTTTTGAGCCGGCGATTTTTTTTTGGGTAGCTCTCAGAGAATGAAAATGTTGGTGATTTTCGACGTTAGGAGGGATGGAAAGATTTGAGGAGGGAAAAACAAGTGTTTCGAGAAGCTTCACAAAATGACAATATTTTAGGTATTGTTCCTGAAAAAAATGCCTGAATCCTTGATTCTATCTCAGTGAGGAATTTTGGTTGAATAAAAAGTCATGCGTATGGGCGAGTTAAGCCACCTAAGTTTTATGGTATCACAAAAATTTTCAGGATGCAACCGATCATCTTTTGAGCCGGCGATTTTTTTTTGGGTAGCTCTCAGAGAATGAAAATGTTGGTGATTTTCCACGTTAGGAGGGATGGAAAGATTTGATGAGGAAAAAACAAGTGTTTCTAGAAGCTTCACAAAATGACAATATTTTGAGTATTGTTCCTGAAAAAAATGCCTGAATCCTTGAGTGTATCTCAGTGAGGAATTTTGGTTGAATAAAAAGTCATGCGTATAGGCGAGTTACCCCATCTAAGTTTTATGGTATCACAAAAATTTTCAGGAAGCAACCGATCATCTTTGATTTTTTTTGGAGCTTCAGAGAATGAAAATGTTGGTAATTTTCGACGTTAGGAGAGATGGAAAGATTTGATGAGGAAAAAACAAGTAGGGTTTGCGGAAAAAGTCTTTTTAGGGAATAGGGGAGTCGGGGAGTAAAGGAGTCGGGGAGAAAGATTGTTGCTAGGTTTACCCTTTAGATAAGCTACGCTAACGTCTTTCAAGCAAACCTACTGCATGAATTAACATGGCAATATGGCTTTTTTTCACGTTATATTTTGGGAAGTCTTTGGTTAGATAAATACGTTGGTGTAATTGAAGCATGACAATAAACTTTAAATCTCTTGCTGATAACTGATAACTGATAACTGAAAATGGGAAGTCTTTGGTTAGAGAAATACGTTGGTATAGTTCAAGCATTGGTAGTTTTATTTGTTGTTCTGGAAATATATTTAGGAATTGGTTTCTTTGTGACAATAGAATACAAAACATCTGGGTCTAAATCTGCGCCATTTTCCCAATAAATTGTTCCCCATTCTGGATTGAGTTTGACGGTTTTAAAATAATTGATGTCTTGTAATTTGGCAAAAATTCCTGTAAATTCTATTAGCTGACTAATATCTACAATTCCCTCTTTTTCATCTTCAAATTTCAGATAAAGTAGATAGTTTTCTTGATGACTAACTTCGATAATGTCTTTTAACATAATTTACTTTATTTATTTGTCATTGGGAGGGGGGATGGTAAAACTTGTTTGAATGTTTTTTCAAGTATCCCCCCGAAGCAATCTCACTAGCTAAAATTTATAGGAAAAATTACTTCTATTTTGTCATTCATAATATCAATATCAAGAAAGAGATTGCTTCGGCTAACTTAATATTTTTCTGAAAAGCTTAACTCATTTATGACCGCCTCGCAATGACAATATCAATGTTATTATATTTACCAATAAATAGCAGAGAATTTAAACAGATGCGATACGAAGTTAAACTTAAGCAAACTGATGAAGGATATGCCGTTTGGTGTCCTTATTTACCTGGATGTTGGTCTCAGGGAGAAACTGAAGCTGAGGCGTTGGAAAATATTAAGGATGCCATAGAATCTTATTTAGAATATATGAAAGAGTTAAATTAAAATAGTGAGTTGCATAATTCCTAATAATAAAAAATAAGCATTTTGTAGGTTGGGTAGAACGAAGTGAAACCCAACACATATTTATAGATTTAGATGCAGATTTTTGTTGGATTGCGCTGTCGCTTAACCCAACCTACTAGATTACAATAATTAATAATAATTTGTTAGGTTATTTCTACTAAGGAACGAACAGATAAAATCTCATCTTGTTTCAAAGGTTCAACAGCAGACATCGGCACAATAATTACATTTATAGATTCTCCTATGGCATTAAATATTTCTAATACATAACCATTTTCTCCTCCTTCTGGGTGAGTTGCTGTATCAATTAACATGGCAATATCGCCTTTTTTAAGGTTATATTCTGGGAAGTCTTGGGTTAGAGAAATACGTTGGTATAGTTCAAGCATTGGTGGTTTTATTTTTTAAGTGGTATCAGAGTAATAAATTGAGTTTGATTCTCTGCTTTTCGTTTTAACCAGATGGTAATAACTGCTAGATTTCTGTTATTAACTCCAGTTCTTGTACCTTCAACTCTGTAAAATGTACCGTATTCATTGGTTCTATCTACTATTGCTTCTGTGGTAAAAACTAATTGCAGAATGCTATTTTTTAGTCGTTGGGAATTTTCTGGAGTAAAACCTGCTTGTAAAAGAAATTTTGATTTGTCATCTTGTTCTCGATATACTAATAAATATTTGGTCAGTTTTTCATCAGGAATAATTACAGGTTGGGGTAGTTTCATTAAGCATTAAATCTCTTACTGATAATTAATAACTGATAACTGATAACTGATACAATGGGTGGGATAGTTAGAGATTCTGGTTTAACTGTTGAGGAGTTTATGAGTCTTTTATGAGTTTGTAAAAGAACTTTCTCCAGCGCATGAGCGACTAATCAAACTCACTGATAACTGATAACTGAAAAGCTGAAACATTTATATGTTAAAGTCCACAAGTCTCTGTGCGAGAGAAGAGTGCCACTCCCCCAATAAACCACCACATCTTAGACCACCCGACCCTTGATGGCAAATGCCCTGTATAATGTGTGCTAATATCGAATTTTAAGTCACTGTAGTACAACCATTTTTCTCCTTTACGCCATCCCACTTTATATGCAAATTCTTTCCAGACTTCTTCGTTATACTCTTTTTTTCCTCCTAAATTGTAATAAATTTCCTTTTGTACAGAAAATCCAAATTTACCATTACTATATTTTACCCAAAGCCGATCAATAGTACAGAGGTCTTTGCAAGGAAAATTTTCTATATCTTCTGCTCTTAGAGAATTATCTTCCTTTAAATCTGCAACTTTGAACATACAACGAGCAGTTTCTTGATCTGCCTCTTTCCACTCCCCATTTGCTAGAAAGTCGCGGAGTTTTGTATAGTCTACATTTTTGTCAGAAAGTAATTCTATTTCATCATTTTGGAAGCTATTTTCAGTAACTTTTTCCTCGGCAAAATTTTCAGACTTTGATTCTGATGACTTAGGTAAAAATCGTTCCTCAATATCTGTAATATCCTCATCATTTTTGTCAGAAAGTAATTCTATATTATTATTTTGAGAGCCATTTTTAATAATTTCTTCTACGGCACAATTTTCTGATTTTGATTCCAATGACTGTGGAAGAGGTAAAAATCTTTCCTCAATAGCTGCAATATCCTCATCTCTCAATCCTAACAGTGACTGAATTTCCTGCAAAGTTTCACGTTCTTTTTCTATAAAAGGAAAAGAATTTTCCACAGCTTGACTAAAGATTTCCTCATAACGTTTTAACTTTTTATGAAACTGAATATAAGGTGCCATTTCCTCAGCTTCAATTGCCTTTGCCTCCTCATCAGATATTCCATATCTCTTGCATAATTCCTCCAATAAAAAACGACTCAGAAAATCTATCTTGCCATTATTTTTCTGCAATATTTCCTGCACTTTGCGACGATATGGCAATTTCGGCTCGTCTTGAGGGGAACTTGCTAAATAAATTCGATAACCCTCCTTTACAGGTGCAAATTGAGGAGTCATTGCCGGAGATTCTTCATGTACTTTTTGACTCACATATTGATGCAATTCATCCGCTGAAATTTTGCCATTATTATCCGTATCTGCTGCTCCAGTTTTAATCCCTTCAACTAGATATTTTGTATAAATAGATAATTCCGAACCTTCCGACTCAAAAGAACTTTGAACAGCACTAGAAGACATCAAAATCGCCCTACCTTTACCCCCTAATTCTGCTTGAATATCAATATTTTCATCCCCTTTAGCAGTCATTCCTTTAGTAAAAGCACCACTATAACAACAGTCGAGAATCACAACTAGACGTTGGGAAAAACTATCATTCATTTCATCTTGTAAAACACTAGCAGCAACAGCAGTTCGTTTCACAATTCCCCGTGTATCTTTCCGAGTTTTAGGGGTAGCTAAAAATAGATTTCCCTCTCGACTTTTAACTCCATGACCAGAAAAATAAAGTAATAAAACATCATCCTTATTCCGGTTAGCAAACAATTCATAAATTGCCAGTTCTATCTCTTGACGATTATAATTTTTCAACTCCTTAATATGATCAAAACCTCCCATTTCCGAATTACCTAAAACCTCCTTCATTGCCTCAACATCTTTCACCGCACTAGGCAAAGCTGGAAATTCTGGGAGGTATTCACTAACTCCAATTAATAGAGCTATTTTTGCCATAAAAAAATCTCCTTAATTAGCTATGCAATTATAAATATAGCAATCCTTCATTGGTTGTAATATTTTACCGAAAAATTTTGGTTTAAAGCCTCCCCTTGGATAGGGGATAATAAATAAAAATTTTCCTTCGAGTCAATCCTCTTCTTTTCAAGGAGAGGTAATTATTCATTATTCATTATTCATTATTCATTGTTGAACGTAGTCGCGTGTCTAGCTTGAAAATGTGGGTGAAAAAACCTAACTCCCCAAAAATCCCCCCTTGCCCCCCTTTGAAAGGGGGGAGGAGGAAAAGGGAGAGGAGGGAAGGGGTTTCAAGTGTATGTTTTTAACAAACAAAAGAAAGGGGAGATTTTACCCCTCTCCTCCGAGGAGAGAGGTTGGGCGAGATGTCTTATTTTTAAGCTTTCAAAAAATCATCTACTTCTGCCAAAGCTTTTTTCAAATCTTCCACATTACGGACTTCAATATTTATCTTTCGACTTTTACTTTCAGCCTTAATTTTAATAGTCTTACCAGAGAGGCGATCGCCTAAATATCCAACCAAAGATTTGAGATTTTCAGCATTAATTTCTGCGGTGAGAATTCCTATTAAAAAACCGCCGATATTTTTAGCTCCAGGTTCGGCAGTTTCTACTGGCGCTAAATTTACATTTTGTACTCCATCAAATTGTTCTATTTCCGACAAAATATTCTGGGTTTCTGTTTGAAGCTTTTCCTCTTCTAATTGTCGATCGGATAGAGAAATTGTAAGTTGAATATTTTCTAATGACATAATCTTTAATTGTTAGTTTTCAGGAATAAAATTACCTAATTCAAAGGATAAATATCGCACAATTCAAAATTCAAAATTCAAAATTCAAAAGTAATTTCTGACTAACTTTGAGCATTTGTAAATGTCCTAACCTATTTGCGTAGTCCAATAAATGAGGATTTATTAACTTTTAAAAAAAAGTTACAGTGCTTCCCATTATTATAAAGTACATCCATCGCGAGCAAGATGCCCGCACTATATGATTTTCACCATTTGCCCGAAATATGCTGTAGCATTTTGGGCAAGAGTCGGGCAAAAAAATTACTCCCCTACTCCCGTACGGACGTTCGCATTTTTGTTATGCAACGTCCCTACCCTACTACCCTACTCGTGAAAAAAGACTTTTTCAGCAAACCCTAGTTAGCTCTATCCAATTTTCAATATCTGTTAAGACTTGGTGAGGAATTTCCCAAGGAAACAAATGGGCAGTATTCGCGTAGCATTGCCAAGCAGCATTTTTGAGGTGAACAGCAGTTTCTTGACTTGACTCAGGAGTAATATGTCGATCGCTCTCCCCTGCTAATAGTAAACAAGGAGATTCAATCTGAGATAAGTCTGCCAATTTATTATAACCAGCTCTTAAGGCTTTATTCAAAGCTCTAGTGGCGAATCTAGAAGTTTGCCAATAAGCGGGAACTGCTTCTTTTGCTAGATATTGATAGGTAGCAGGAGTGTGACGTTGGATGAGATATCTAAATAGCGATCGCTTGCCAAAAGTATCAATATTCCATTGCCAACCAGGCAAAAAATAATTTATGATTCCCGCTAAACCTGTATAAAGATTATCCTGCCAACTTATTGGAGGATGATTACTTCTAGGTTTTGCTGCTGTACCTATTAAAATTAAACCTGCGATTTGCTGAGGGTTTCTCAGAGCTAATTCCATTCCAATAATTCCACCTAAAGACCATCCTAATATTAAATATCTAGAAATCTGAAGTTGTTCCAGAAGTGTTTCTAAATCTATTAAATGTTGAGTCATTTCAAAGTTAGTTTTCGCAGAACTTTTGCCATATCCTCTTAAGTCTGGAGCAATAATTTGAAAGTTTTGGGATAGAGAGTTAGTAAAGACTGACATACATTGACTTGAACCTGGATGTCCGTGGAGACAGAGAATAGGAAAACCTTCTCCTTTGTGTTGAAAATGTAGTGGTGATAATTGGAACATAAATTTAATTTTTTTCTTAATGAGAGTGACTCTATTTTCAGATACAGCAGATTCCAAGGATATGAAGTACAGATATGAAAAATTAAATCTTCCAAGTGGGGCATCTTGCCTGCGATGTGTGTACTTCACCAAGGTAGAATCTGCTGTATCTATTGATTTTTTAATTCCTAATTTTTCGATTAATTCAACTAGAGTAACTCCCCGAATATTTGCTAATTCTGCCAAATTTTCTAGACGTTTTGCTTCTAAATTTTCTATTTGTTAGTTACTCATAATATTTCTGAGTTTTTAAGAGAATACCTTGATTTATTTTTGTCAACAACTCGGCTTCTACTTCTGGTAATTTTGAAGTGCAACGTTTGGCTGGGAGGGCAATTATTTATGATGTAAATTGCTCAAATTCTGGCAAACTTAATTGTTCAGCAGCTTTGAATAATTATTCCGAAGAGAGCTGCACTTCTATGGAAATTTTTGGCATTTTTTTATCTACTTGATGACTACAAATTTTTCCATTCATCTTCAGAAATACCAGCTTGCATTAAAATTCGTCTAAGTAAATTCCTATTGATATCTCCTTGATGAGGATTAGGAATACGAACTCGTAAATTATCGCGTACCATAAACTGATGTTTGCCTCCAGAATAAGGACCGGAAAAACCTGCTGATCTAAATGCTGCAATTAAGTTGCGACGAGATATGGGACCAAAAACAGGCATTAGCTAACCGACTCCACTTTCAAACTAACACCATGAAATTCTGGAAGTGGATGGTTCATTGCCACACCAATAAGTACCCATTCTTCTAATACTTCTAATAATTCCTGACGACATTCTTCTAAAGTATTGCCAGTTGCCCATACTCCATTAGCACTAGGAATTGAACCATAAAAACCTTCTGATTCGAGTATTTCATAATTGGCTGTTTCCATTGCTTTTTGTAGATATTCTTGAATCATTAATTAATGTCTCCATAAAAGAGGGAATAGGGAATAGGGAATAGGGAATAGGGAGCAGCAATAGCAGACTTATGCATAATAATTACATTTATAGATTCTCCTAAAATCTCTTACTGATAACTGATAACTGATAACTGATAACTGATAACTGAAAATGCGAGGGGGGATGGTAAAAGTTGTTTGAATGTTTTTTCAAGTATCCCCCCGAAGCAATCTCACTAGCTAAAATTAAACAAGACTTTTTCAGCAAACCCTAAATAAATTCTAACTCCTAACTTCTAACTTCTAACATTTCCAATAACTCTGCCTCACTCAACTGTTTCACCCCCAACTTTTCTGCCTTTTCTAACTTAGAACCTGCATCTTCTCCCACCACAACAAAATCAGTCTTAGAACTCACCGAACTTGTCACCTTCCCACCAGAATTTTGAATCAAATTTTTCGCCTCATCTCGCTTCAACGTTGGCAAAGTTCCCGTCAATACAAAAGTCTTCCCTACTAGCAAACCATCTTGCTCTTCCACCAAATTACTTGTAGAACCTTTACTCTCCAAAGTCACTCCCACAGTTTCCAGACGTTCTACCAAATTCTGATTTGCTGGTACCCGAAACCACTGTTCCACAGACTGAGCAATTTCCGGACCAATACCATAAACTGCTTCAATATCACTTACCTTTGCTTGCCCTAACTTTGCCACAGTCGGAAATTTCTGAACCAACAACTCTGCATTCACACTACCCACATGACGAATACCCAAACCATAAAGCACCCGCTTCCAAGGTTGAACTTTAGAAGTAGCGATCGCTTCCACCAACTTACTCGCCGACTTTTTCCCCATCCGTTCCAAGGTAGTCAAATCTTCCACAGTCAAATTATACAAATCTGCCACCGACTTAACCAAACAACTATTAACCAACTGTTGCACCAACTTTTCCCCCAAACCATTGATATCGAGAGCGCCCCTGGATGCCCAATGTGCCAAAGAACCCCGGAGAATAGCGGGACAGGAAGTATTAATGCACCGAGTTACTGCCTCATCTCTCGGTTTAATCACAGGTTGACTACATTCTGGACAGTGGGTTGGCATTTGAAATCTTAGGGCTATTTTTGGTCGTAATTCTGGTAAAACTCGGACTACTTCTGGTATGATCTCCCCTGCCTTGCGGACTATTACTGTGTCCCCAATATGTAAGTCCAGTTCTGCCAAGCGATCGCTATTATGTAGAGATGCCCTTTGTACGGTTGTCCCTGCCAACTGGACTGGTTTTAATTCGGCCACGGGAGTCAGCGCCCCAGTACGGCCAACTTGAACCGTAACTGCTTGGACAATGGTGGGAATTTCTTCAGCAGGGTATTTGAGAGCGATCGCCCAGCGAGGGAATTTTTGAGTAAATCCCAATTTTTTTTGTAGTGGTAAAGAATTAATTTTAACCACTACTCCATCAGTTAAATAAGGTAAATTTTGTCGTTTTTTATCCCAGTATTGATAATATGCTTCAAGTTCATCTAAAGAGGAACAAAGTTGACGGTTAGGATTAACTTTAAAACCTAATTTTTGGAGTAATTGTAAATATTCCCACTGAGTAGAAAGTTGAGAAAATTCGGAAGTATTTTCTTCTAAATAAAGTGTATAAGCAAAAAAATCTAGTCGGCGTTGAGCGACTATTTTTGAGTCTAATTGTCTTAAAGTACCTGCTGCTGCATTGCGAGGATTTGCAAATAGAGTTTCTCCAATTTTTTCTCTTTGAGCGTTGATATTTTCAAATACATTTATTGATAAAAAAGCTTCACCCCGAACTTCCACTTTTGGAGGCGGATTATCAATTTTAAGTTTTAAGGGAATACTATTAATTGTCTTGACATTTTGAGTAATATCTTCTCCCATAATTCCATCACCACGAGTAGCACCTCGCACTAATAAACCATTTTCATAAGTTAGAGCTAAAGCAGAACCATCAATTTTTAATTCACAAACATAATCCAAAGTTGCGAGGTTTATTTCATCAGAATGAGAGTCATTATTAAGGTCAGAATTTTGATTTTTTACTTCTAACTTTTGACTTTGACTAAGGTCAGAATTTTGAATTTTGAATTTTGAATTTTGAATTTGACAACGTTCTTGCCAACTTTTTAATTCCTGAATATTAAAAGCATTTTCCAGACTATAAAGAGGAATATTATGTTTAACTGATACAAATTTAGTTGCAGGTTTTTCTCCCACTCTTTGAGTCGGACTATCTGGCACAATTAATTGAGGATATTGGGTTTCTAATTCCTGTAATTCACGAAGTAGGCGATCGTAAACAGCATCTTCCATAACTGGGTTATCAAGAACATAGTAAGCATAACCAGCTTCTTGAAGTTTTTCCCTTAATTGTTGAGTGTATTGCTCAACTTCTGGTGTTAATTTTGCCACAATTTATTATTTCCTTCCCTCAATTTTAGACAAAACAAATTAATGAGCAGCAATTTACTCATCAGAAAAAAACTTTTTTAAATACATTACACTCTTCGGAAATACCGATTTAATCCCTAAGACATAACTACTCCCCTTTCTCAACTTTTTTGTTAAAGAAGATGTTGATAAAACCTAGCTTTTTAAGGGGATGAAAAAATCAATTTCAGTATTTCAAGCTGGATACTTCAATGGTCGGTACTGATAACTGATTAAACTGCTTCTATCTACTAGACATCTCCAAAAATCAGAAATAAAATCAATTATTTTCCCTATTCCCTATTCCCTATTCCCTATTCCCTATTTTCTATAAATTCAAATCCAAAAAATCGCTAAATTTCTTTTCTATAAGTGGTATTTTTAATTCCACACCTCCATTATTGCGACTTTTCTCATCACTATTAGCTAATTTTGTACCATTAACTTTTGTCTTCTTAGGTTCATGTTCTACCTGAAATACATTTGCATAAAGATTAGCAATAATTTGTTTTCCACTTTGAGTTAATTCCAAATAATTAATAGCAGCAGGAATATAAGGATAAACTCCATTCCAGTAAAATTTCGCATAGCTGCGTCGGAGGTCTCCAGGAGATTTATAACCCAAAACTTTATTAGTACCAACCTCTTCAAATTCATAAAATAAAGCACTAATTTTCAGCAAATAATTAGGGTCACTTAATTGGCCAATTAAATCTGCAGCCCTTGATAAACCAGAAAAATTATTTCTATCTTGATGAGTTTCTGCTTCTGGAACAGGAAAACGAGTTAATTCAATATTACGTTTAATTTGATCTGCATCAATTAATCGATGACCACCAAAACGTTCATCTATTACTAATTTACCCCGGTCAACATGATAAGGTGTTAAACTAGCCGCAGTAGCACCATCTGACAAAGAAACCATCCCATCATCTATTCCTGTAGCATATAAACCTAATAATTCTTGGTCTTCTCGACAGACTCCTTTGGTATAGCCAAGATCGTGACACAATAAAGAAATAATATAATGTAACCAATCTTCAGGAGAGACTCCACCTTCACGAATGTGCTTACCCCGCAAAATTTCTTGCCCAACAAGAGTAACTAACATTGTGTGTTCAGTATTGTGATATAGTGCATCACAATTAGCAATATTTTCCAGAGCCATATTTCCTGCCCAGGCAATAATTTCTGGATAGTCTGGTTTAAAATTACCATAAGTACGATGGTATCCTGCTTGTAGCTCTTTAACAAAAGTGTCTATCAAAATTTGTGTTGGATTAAACATAACTATTTCCTTGCACTCCAGTATATTAAGTGTTACTATGATAAGTTTATCTGTAGCAGTTAGCCGTTAATTTATCAATTAATCAGAACTTGCTTTTATAATTTAGTTTAGTTGCAAATCTAATATATCAACAAATTATTTTTTGAGTTTGACTTTTCTATAGAAAGACTTGAAATACAGAATATTATTTTCTTTTGCTCAATTGATATGGTTAGGAAACCCATCCATCCCATCCTAGGTCATGCTCCGCTTGCCGACCGCTTTTTATACACTTATAAAGAGGAGACTTGGGACAAAAATTTTTCGGTCAGACAAAAAATAAAAGCCAAAAGGCAAAAGTAGACTAAAAGAGATTTTTAGTATATACTATTATATTACCTCAATTCAAGAAATTGTGGACATTGATATATATCGGACTTGATACTCTTTGTCTATTGCAGTCTTATACTAAATCTGGTGCATTAATACTATACTTCAGCTATACTTCAACACATCAATAGTTACCAAGATTCAAAATCTGTTTTTGACAATTATTAGTCGGTAATTCAATAATTAATAATTAACAATTAACAATTAATAATTAATAATCACCTCTTGTTAAAAAGAAGAGGATTGGTTAAAAGAATTTTTTTTCTTCTCTTCAATATTTCAATCCCAATACTTTCCTACAGAATGCTCCGCAAACAGGCAGAGGTACTGATAACTGATAAGTGAAGTGACATCTTCCCTTGCCCAAAGGCGAGGATATTTCCATCTATCAAAATAAGCAAAGTTGAGATGCTTTAAACGCACTTTTTCGGTAAAAATAAGAACTCAGAAGTAGGAATTAGAGATGAATTTGGCAAGACAGTAAAATTAAATTTGAAGGCAGATTTTTATTTCAAAACTGATGTTGATTTTTCCTAAAAGTGTAACTCAGGAGTCATGGTTCAAAAACTATGAACTGGTGTAAAAATGCTTTTTCGTCAAATTTTAATTGAATAAATATTATCTGATTGTACCGAAGATTCCTTTGGAGACATTCAGCAATTAACAATTAATAATTACCTCTACCTAAAAGGGAGAAGTTTGAGGGTCAAAGAAAAATTTTTTTTTCCTTTCAAGGGAAGGCTTTAAACCTGAATTATTTAATTATTAATTATTTGGTAATATATCTCAAGCTAAAACTGCCATAAAAGAATTATCAATAATAATTAGATAGCTCTAAAATGAGTTAGATATTACTGACCAAAGAAATATATATAAAAATATATAGATACTAATAGACTTCTCCAAAAATGAAAAAAAATCAATTATTATCCATAAATTATCAATTACTCCCCCCAGTTAAGTGTTCCCACTTAAGTGTTCCCTGTTCCCTATTCTCTAATTAACAATTAATAATTACCTCTCCCTTTTAGGTAGAGGTTTGAGGGTCAAAGAAAAAATTTTTTTTTTTCCCTTTCAAGGGAAAGCTTTAAACCTGAATTATTTAATTACTAATTATTTGGTAATATATCTCAAGCTAAAACTGCCATAAAAGAATTATCAATAATAATTAGATAGCTCTAAAATGAGTTAGATATTACTGACCAAAGAAATATATATAAAAATATATAGATACTAATAGACTTCTCCAAAAATGAAAAAAAATCAATTATTATCCATAAATTATCAATTACTCCCCCCAGTTAAGTGTTCCCAGTTAAGTGTTCCCTATTCTCTATTTGGGTGGAGATGTCTAATATAATCACACAAAGAAGTTATTCAAAAAAGTATTATGGTCACTGCAACAGAAGAAGGTATTTTTAATGGTACTATAGTAGATTTATTCAGGCCACCTCCCGATAATGAAGAGGGTGGTAATGGGACAAGTCCCAATCTAAATGGAGGTTCTGGAAGTTCATTCAATGAAATTCTGCTTACAGAAGATGACGACGAGACTATTGCTACAGCAGGAGCAGATTCAATTCAGGGATTGGGAGGTCGAGATTCCATAGAAGGTAGAGGTAGAGGAGATATAATTTTTGGCAATGATGATAATGATACACTTCTGGGAGGAGTGGGTGATGATTCTCTATTTGGTAATCGAGAGCAGGATTCTCTGGTAGGGGATGATGGTGAAGATACATTGTGGGGTGGTAGGGATAATGATTTTCTAGATGGAGGTGATGATGATGATACACTTTTTGGCAATCGAGGGAATGACTGTATTTTTGGCGGTTTAGACGATGATTGTCTATACGGAGGTAGAGGAGATGATTGTCTTGATGGAGGAGACGGTGATGATACTCTAGCAGGCGATCGCGACTCTGATACTTTAACAGGAGGAGCAGGAGAAGATTTATTCATTATTTCTCCAAACACAGGTGGATTAAGTGAATCAGAAGCAGACATTATTACTGATTATAATCCTGATGATGATGATGAAATTGGATTAATTAATGGTTTGAGTCGTAATGATTTGGAATTTCGGGAAACGCTTGTAGGAGAGGAAAATGGAACAGTCATTTTCATAGATAACAATAGTGGGTTGACAGATAACGAAGAAGATTTTCTGGCAATAGTTATTGGAGTTGAGGAAAGTGACCTAGACTTCACAACTATCTGAGGAAATAGGAGTAAGGAGGTGTGGGAGGTGTGGGAGGTGTGGGAGGTGTGGGAGGTGTGGGAGGTGTGGGAGGTGTGGGAGGTGTGGGAGGTGTGGGAGGTGTGGGAGGTGTGGGAGGTGTGGGAGGTGTGGGAGGTGTGG
>NZ_JAAHHT010000173.1 GCF_010672085.1 Okeania sp. SIO3I5 | reverse complement strand
GTTTCTAGGGTAAATCATTGTTTTTGACAATAAACATCTACGAGAAACCGGGTTTCTTTGCGTAAGTCCTGATAATATTAAACATTTTTACCCGTAAGGTAGAAAGTTTTTAGCCATACAGGAGTTTTGTAGTACCTATACAATTGATGCTTCGTAGGAGTTTGGTCTCCAAACCCTTACTAAACAAAGCCTAATAAAGAACTAGATACCTATGGCGTAATTAGCTGAACGACTGGGAAATATGTACGATAACGATTGACATCGCCGGTTAGCAGAGGAATATTTGCTATGGTAGCATGGGCACCAATATAAAAATCAGGAAGTGGCGATCGCCTTATCCCCCCACGCTGACGATATGTTAAAAAGCTTTGTCCGGCTAGGAAAGCTGCTGAATAGGGCAAGGGGTCTCGACGAAAAAAATCTTCTGGTAAAGCTTCTTCAACTTCCTCGGGTTGATTAAACCCAGTAGATATTTCGGCGTAAATGATGGGATTAATTACCAAGTCTCCCTGGTTGGCGTAGTTAGTTACCATTTGCGATGACCAATCAAACCATTGAGGATCTTTGGTGAGAATATCTAAGATGACATTACTATCCACTAAAATTTCACTCATATATGTCTTGGCGAGTTAGTTGCATAATTTCATCAGTGGTCAGATCCTTGGTTGCTTTGCCACGAATAGCAGCAATTATTTCTTTTCCTCGATTGGGGTTTTGAAGCTTGCGAATTTGCAAGGTGTTCCCTATTACTTTAAGTTCAACTTCTGTACCAGGTTGAAACTTAAGCAGGTTTTGAATTTCTGGAGGGATGGCGATTTTTCCTTCAGTGTCAATTTTCATAATTTTTATTGTTTGAAGTTTTACTTGATAAAAATTGTACAGCAGTTTCCGAATAAATAAAGATGTAGCGCGATCGCGATGTTATCTTAGTTACTATTGGACAATAGTTAGACAATATAATCAGGACTTACGCAAAATATCAAATCACACACCATTTGTAGGGGCGAATGGCATTCGCCCCCTACTAGATATGATGGTTATGGGTAAGTCCCGATCATCATCAAATAGGAAGAAAGTCAAATTATGTCTGATGTTACACTCAAAGACTTAGAAATAGTACAAAAAACACTTTCACAAGCAGGTTTAGACTATCAATTAGAATTAGAAAACGGAAAAATATCAGTCATGGGACCATCAGATATTGTATCCAGCGAAATTACCGCAGAATTGTTGAGAGTTTTAGGTAATTGGGTTAAACCTCGTCGCTTAGGACGTTTATTTGATTCTAGTGGTGGTTTTATTTTACCTGATAGTAATCTCAAAGCACCTGATATCTCTTTTGTAAGTGCAGAACGTTTACCACGAAGCGTTCGTTATTTTGGGGAAATGGTACCTGAGTTAGTAGTAGAAATAAAATCTCAAAGTGACAGGATAACACCTCTACAAAAAAAGCTGGAAAAATACATACAACTCGGAGCAAAAGTAGGAATTTTAATCGATCCAGACAAGGAAATAGTAACAGTTTATCGCCCCACTGGTAAACCTATTGAACTAACTAACGATGATATATTGACTATTCCCGAATTATTTCCTGGTTGGGAGATATCAATTTCAGAACTTTGGCCACCAATATTTGAAGAGGAAGAGTGATATTATGTGGTTTTCATTGCGAGCGATCGCGTTTGCGGAGCAGTCCATAAGGAAAGCAATCTCAAACGTAAAAAACTTTTTCCTAATTTGTGAGTCCTGTAAACAATAAAACTTTGTTTTAGGTAGGCGTTTTGTCTGCCTTTTTGTTTGACGATTTGTAGCTTTAAAAATATGAAAAATATGAGACTGAGACAATTAATTAATCTATAAGATGTTCAAGATTTAGCAACTGTAAACATTCTGATAGAATTGATAATTCTAGTCAAGCTAAAAATCAAATAATTTATCTAAATCATGCCACCAAATCAACAATTTTTTCCCGGTACACCTGTTCCTCCAGAAAAGTTTGTCGGCAGAACATCTGAACTCTACCGAATTTTTTCCCAAATTAATAATCGCGGTCATGTTGCTATTTATGGTAGTTCTGGCATGGGTAAAACATCTTTACTCAACTACATAAAATCTCCTAATTTTTGGCAAGAAAAAGGATTAGATTTTTCAGAAGCTTTGATTGTTTATTACAACTGCGAAGGTTTATTTGCACCAAATGGTTTTTGGCAAAAAATTTTAAAAGAGTTAAGAAACCAAGCTAAAGGTGATACAGATTTAGAGGGAAAGATTGATGATGTACTAAAATTAGAAATAATAAAAGTAAGAGACATACGACTGATTCTCAGAGAGATTGGGAAAAGAGATAAATTTTTATTATTACTATTAGATAACTATCATAGAATGCTTGGTACACAAGAAGAGTATATTAATAACCTGGAAAAATCTAGAGAAATGGAGACTTTTTTAAGTGCGTTGTGTAATCTTGCAGTTCATAGTCAAGAAGGTCAATATTTTTCAACTATTGTTACTGTATCCCGAAGATTGAATGACTTAGGCCCAGAAATTCCTCGTAGTGGTTCTCCTTTGTATGGTTATTATCTATATCTAGATTTAAAACCTTTTAGTCATGAAGATATTGATAATTATTTTTTGAACTCAGAAGGGCATTTCTTCATTTCAATTCCCAGTAATATTCAGGCAGAAAAAGTGTTAGAAATTACTGGTGGATATCCAATATTACTTCAATACGCAGGTCATATATTTTCTCAATCAGATATAGGTATTGATATTAATACTTTTAGAGCAAAGTTTAAAAATCAAACCGAAAAGATATTTAAGGATATATGGAGAGAGTAGAACCGTCATTAAAACTCAACCAACTTAACCAAGGTATGAAATATCTAAAAGAGGCATGACATTTACCAACTTTGAATATTCTGATATAGTATGATATAGTAAAAAATTATAGTAAAACTAAAAGTCAAATAATTTAAAATAAATTATGCCACCAACTCAATTCTTTCCTAATAAACCTGTTCCTCCAGAAAAGTTTGTCGGCAGAACATTTGAACTTTACAAGATTTTTTCCCAAATTAATAATCGGGGACACATGGCTATTTATGGTGGTTCTGGTATGGGTAAATCATCTTTACTTCACTATATAAAATCTCCTAATTTTTGGGAAGAGAAAGGATTAAATTTTTCAGCAGCTTTGATTGTTTATCATAACTGTGGAGGTTCATTTACCCCAAGTAGTTTTTGGCAAGAAGTGTTAAAAGAGTTAAGAAATGAAGCTGAAGGTGATGCAGGTTTACAGAGTAAAATTGATGATGTATTAAAGTTAGAAACAATAGATGTAAGAGATATACGGAAGATTCTCAGAGAGATTGGGAAAAGAGATAAATTTTTATTATTACTATTAGATAACTATCATAGAATAGTTGGTACACAGGAAGAGTATATTAATAACCTGGAAAAATCTAGAAAAATGGAAACTTTTTTAAGTGGGTTGCGTAATCTAGCAGTTCATAGTAAAGAAGGTCAATATTTCTCAACAGTTGTGACTACTTTTCAAAAGCTACATGAATTAGGTCCAATCATTACTCGTGCTGGTTCTCCTTGGTTTAATCATTATCTATATGTAGATATAAAACCTTTTAGTCAGGAGGATATTGATAATTTTTTTTTAGCTCCGATGCTCATTTCTTCATTTCAATTCCCGAAAATATTCAGAAAGAAAAACTGTTAGAAATGACTGGTGGATATCCAATTTTACTTCAACACGCAGGTTATATACTTTCTCAATCAGAGCGAGATATTGATATTAATACTTTTACAGCAAAGTTTAAAGATCAGACAGAACAAATATTTAAAAATATATGGAGAGATTTGACTACAGAGGAACAAAATCTTTTGAAGTTGATTGTAATTAATAACTTAAATGGAGAGGTCGGTGAAAAGCTTTATTCTGTTGATGACATAGACAAAGTAATTGAGAGAAATAGCTACAATCTGAAAACTTTGGAACAACAAGGTGTTATCTATAAGGACTTAGATTATGATAAATATAAGTTTTCTTCTTCTTTAATGCAAGATTTAGTTGTTCAAGAATTTGATGATTTAATCCCTAGAAAACGTGAAGTATTATTTGAAAAATTTGGAATCAAGATTCAACCGTATCTTCTTAAATCTGTACGGGGTATTATTAAAGCATTTGGCAACTAATGAATCAGAAATTAAAGAATAATCAACTCAGTTTTAGGAATTTTATTGATACTTAAAAAAAATCAAATCCTAGTATGAGGTCATAGTTAATATGAGTAATTCGCAATTTATTTCTAACCCATATATTATCGGTCGTCCAATCCGTGAAAAAGACAAATTTTATGGACGAAGAGAAATATTTTATTTTATTGAAAATCAGCTAAAGCAAAATTCACAAGTTATTCTATTGCAAGGACAGCGACGAATTGGTAAAACATCAGTTCTGGAGCAGGTTAGTAATTTTGTAGATTTGGATAACTTTGTTTTTATTCAACTTTCTCTGCAAGATAAAAACTTTATAAATATAGGAGGTTTGTTTGAGGTATTAGCAATAGACATTAAGGATTACATAACAATTACTCTTGAGATAGAGGAGAATAGTATTTCCTGTAATAACAATTCTGAAGAACAAGATATATTAAACTGGTTTGAGAAAATATTTTTGCCAGAAGTTTATGGAACTCTCGGTGGGAAAAATGTTGTTTTAATGTTAGACGAATTTGACAGTTTAGATAATATAGATCAAGATACAGAAAAAAAATTTTACACATATTTGAACCAGATAGTAAAAAGAGATAAAAAACTTTTCCTACTGCCAGTTATAGGCAAACCTGTTGAGGATCTTTCTCAACATTTTCAGAACTCTTTTAGACAAGTAGCTTCGGAAAAAATTGGATTACTAAAAACTGCAGATGCTGAAAAATTAATTACCAATCCAACGGAAAAATTAAAATATCAAGATGAAGCTATTAAAAAAATTCTCAAATTATCAGCTAACCATCCTTATTTTACTCAAGTTTTATGTTTTGCACTATTTAATAATGCTATAGCTAGGGATATATGGGAAGTTACTTTTCAAGATGTAGAAAGTATTGTTGAAAAAGCAATTAGTAATTGTCAACTAGGGTTAGTGTCTTTACGGGATTCATTACCAATATATGAAAAAGTTGTTTTTTTTGCAGTAGCAAAGTCTCAAGACATAGATGGTTTAACAGAGCAATTAGGAATTTTGGAAAATTATGGTGTTTCTGTAACGGATGCCTTCAAGAAAGCGTTGAAAAATTTAGAGGAATGGGATTTTTTAGAAAAGCAAAGTTCTAGTTCGCTACAGGATTTTTATCAATTAAAAGTAGAATTTGTTCGACGTTGGTTAATTGAAAATGATTTCCTAAAAATTTTGGGTGAGGCAATTCGTAAGTTAGAAATTGCTGATATAGAAGCTAATGCTCTTTATGAGGAAGTAGGCAAAATTGGAGAAAGCGATATTAACAGTAAGATTGAAAAGTACAAGGAAATAATCAACAAAAATACTAACCACTTTAGGGCTAAATTTGAACTGGCTAAACTTTACCACGATACTAGAATATTTGATTTGGCAATTGAATTGTATGAAAATATTGACAAACTATATCAAAAAGTTGATAGGTTCAGAGAATATGAAAATATTGACCAATTCCTACCATTAAAAGTTGAAAATAATTTGCGTGAAGCTCGATGGCAATATATTAGTGTTTTATTAGCAGAAACAGATAATTTAGAGTCTTTGAAGTCTGCAGAGCAACAACTCAAAGAGATATTTAAACTAGAGCAAAACAACAAGGAAGTTATAACTAAGCTAGGAGAAGTAAATCGGAAAATTCGTTATCTGACAGGAAATCCTTTTACGATCGGAAAACCTGTTGAACCAGAAGACTTTGTTGGTCGCGGAGATATTATTAATAATACTTTTAATCAAATTCAACAAAATAGTAATTGTCTTTTTGATGGCAGCTCAGGGATAGGAAAATCTTCATTACTCAGATATTTAGTTGAACCTGCATCTTGGGATATCAGAAAATACAACATTGATATTAATGATTACTATGTGCTGGAAATTGATTGTGAATCTATAGAAAATTTATCTGTCACTAGCTTTTGGCAAGAAGTTCTAAGGGAACTAGATGAGAAAACTGCGGATGATACAAAGTTAAACGATAACCTTCAAAAAGTATTAGCCCAAGAAACAATAACTCAAGTTGAAATAGAGTCTCTACTAAAATTAATTAGTGATGAAAAACCGTTAGTATTATTGATGGATAATTATCATGCTTTGTTCAAGCAGAAAAATAATTATTCCTCAGATGAAGCATCGAAGCTTTTGAGACAGTTGAAAAGTATTAATTATCGTAGACATATAAAATGTTCTATGGTTATGACCTCCTCGGAAAAGATAGAGAAACTGCTTCAGGAGTTAAAAGAAGACACATCAATTTGTGAGTATATTGTTAGTTTTTCACTCGAACCATTTAATAATAATGAAATGAGAGAATTATGGGAAAGAATGCCGGAACAATGGAGAGATAGAAAAGAGCTTTACGGACAAGCAAAATATTTGACTGGGGGTTATCCGGGGCTTTTTCAGATTTTTTGTTATTATTTGTGGAGTTTGTGTCGAGAAAACATCGATCAACAGACATGGAACAAAAGATATGAAGAACTTTATGACCGATTTTATGAGCAGGCAAAGTTAATGTTAAATGAAATATGGAAATCATTAACTCAGGCAGAACAAGGAATGTTACTTTTAGTTATTTTATCTGATTTAGAAGGCCGTGTGAAAAATGTTAGGAAGTACGATTTAAGTGGAATCAGAGAGTCCTTGAGAGAAAAAGATCATGTTTTAAATAGTTTAAAAATTAGAAAAATAATCACAAAAACTGGTACTGATATAAATCACAAAGATATTTATGATTTAACGTCATTTGCTTTCAAGAAATGGGTGATTAATGAAATTATTATTAAGGGTGTTGATCAGGATGTTACACAACGGGAAAAAATATTTTTATTTGTCAAGCAAAAAGATGTAAGTATGGTTCGCAAGTTATTTGATGAATTATGGAAGAGTAAAGATACAATCATAAAAAGATTACTATCCCCACTTCCACCTATTGACATAAATATTAATCATAGAACAGAAAATATACAGTCAAAGAATTAGCTTTTGGTATTAAAGAACTTTTATCCTTATTTTTTCCGGCACAATGAAGAGTTACCGTTTATTACTTATGGTATGTTCAACCTTCAAAAAAGATGAACCCTCATAATTTCATACGAAACCCTTATATTTTTGGCAAACCAATTTATAAAAAAGAAGAGCTATATGGTAGAGAGAATATTATTGAGGCAATTAAAGATAATTTTACAAATAATAGAAAGATAACTTTGTTGCACCTCCAAAGACGTATTGGTAAAACTTCATTAATAGCTTCTTTACCTCAATTTTTCACTGAAGAACAAAATACTTTTAAGTTTGTTACTTTCTCATTTCAAGGTTATAAAAATCAGTCAATCCCTAAAATATTGAATGATCTGGCTGAGGATATTGCTGCTACTATTCATGGAGTTCCTAAACAAGTAAGAGAACTAGCTGATACTTCATACAACTTTTTTCATCTTTTTTTACCAACGATTATTGATGAATACTTATCAGATAAAAGCCTTGTTCTTCTCCTAGATGAATTTGATGTTTTAGAAGAAGATGCAACAATATTCGATCGAGGAGAAAAGTTATTTTATGAGTTAGAAAGAGCTGTTAAGCAAGAAAAAAAACTATTTGCTATTCTGGTTTTTGGTAGACCCTTAAAAGATATATTTTTTTTAGAAACATTCTTACAAAAAGAAGATCGAAAAGCGATAGAAATTGGTTTATTAGATCGGGAAAGTACACAAAATTTGATTGTTAAACCAGCTCAGGGAATATTAGAATATAAAGCCGATGCAATTAATACTATTTGGCAACTATCCGCAGGCCATCCTTCTTTAACACAACTGCTATGCTTTTTTATTTTTAATTATTGCAGGGAAAAAGGAATAAAAAAGGTAACTAATAATCATGTCTGGTTAATTTTAGATGAAGCAATGAAAGGAGGCGAGGCGGTATTAAATGGTTTTCTAGAACCTTTGAATAATGATGAAAAACTATTTTTTCGTGCAGTAGCAGAAGCTCAAGAAAATTTTGAAGAAAAGCAACTACAGAGCATCATCAGAAGTTGGCAGTCAGTCGGAAAAAGTTTAGTTGAAGAATATGGCTTTTTAGAAGAAAGAGAAGATAGAACAGGTTATAAAATCAAAGTTGAATTAGTCCGACTTTGGTTGCTGAAAAACTATCCCTTATCTAATCAGGAAAAGCGACTAATGGAGCAAAATACTTAAAAAAATTAAAATCCAAATTTTGTAGCTCAGATGTGGAACTGTCATTAACATTCAACCACCTAACCAAGGTATGAAATATCTGAAAGAGGCTCAACATTTACCAACCCTGAATATTCTGATATAATAGAAAGTTGTAGTAAAACTAAAAGTCGAATAGTTTATCTAACATTATGCCACCAAATCAACAGTTTTTTCCTGATACACCTGTTCCTCCAGAAAAGTTTGTCGGCAGAACATCTGAACTATACACGCTTTTTGACAAAATTAATAGTCGCGGTCACGTTGCTATTTATGGTAGTTCTGGCATGGGTAAAACATCTTTGCTTAAATATGTACAATCTCCTAATTTTTGGGAAGAAAAAGGTTTAGATTTTTCAAAAGCTTTGATTGTTTATCATAACTGTGAGGCTTCATTTACAATAGATAATTTTTGGCGAAAAGTTCTAGAAGAGTTAAAAAACGAAGCTGAAAATGATGAGGATATACAGGCAAAAATTAATAATGTATTAGATTTAGAAACAATAGAAATAATAGATATACGTCCAATACTTAGAAAGATTGGAGAAAAAGATAAATTTTTCTTATTACTATTAGATGACTATCATGGAATAGTTGGTACACAAGAAGAGTATGTTAATAACCTGGAAAAATCTAGAGAAATGGAGACTTTTGTAAGTGAGTTGCGTAATCTAGCAGTTCATAATATAGAAGGTCAATATTTCTCAACTATTGTTACTACATTTCAAAAGCTGCATGAATTAGGTCCAACAATTACTCGTGCTGGTTCTCCTTGGTATAATCATTATTCATATCTACCCTTAAAACCTTTTATTCCGGAGGATATTGATGAGTATTTTTTTGAATCTAATGGTGATTTTTTCAGTTTAATTTTTGAAAATATTCAGAAAGAAAAAGTGTTAGAAATGACTGGTGGATATCCAGGTTTACTTCAATGTGTAGGTGATATATTTTCCCGCTTCGATCCAGTTGATATTGATACTCTAAATACAAAGTTAAAAGATTATGCTGACAGAACTTTTCAGGATATCTGGAGAAATTTTGAAAAAAATGAGCAAGAAATTTTGAAGTTAATTGCAATTGATAATTCCAAAGGTAAGTTAAGGGGAAAATCTTATTCTCTTCATGGTATAAACAAAGATTTTATTCGTTATAGCAGTATATTGGATAATCTTGAAAAAAAAGGATTGATTTATCAGCTCGAACAAACAAATAAATATAATTTTTATTCTTCTTTAATGAAGGATTTTGTTGGTAAACAACTGGAAGACAAAAATGTTTCAATTGCTGAAGACCGTGAGATATTGATGATTTTACTTAATATCAAGATTACTCGTGGAAGATGGAAGCAAATCAAAGAAAAAATACAGCCTATTATTAATCTTCTACAACCTCTGGCTAGAATCTTCAATTTCATTGCTAACAGACTACCAGGCAAATAATTGCAAACATTATAATTGGATATAGTTTTAAAGATGACAAATGTAATGACTTTGATTAAGAATCCTTACACTATTGGTAGCCCTATTTTCAAACCAGAAGACCTGTTTGGACGAGACAAAATTTTAAGTTTTATTCAACAACAATTGACTTCTGGGGCTAAAGCAATTCTATTGCATGGGCAAAGACGTATTGGCATGACTTCATTGATGAATTACATTGCTGAGGATATTAATTTAGATGAATTTGTCTTTGTTCGACTCTCTTTAGAAGATAAACATCATAAATCTTTGGATAAGATATTGTATGATTTAGCCAGGAATATAACTGATGAGTTGGGAATATCTAGAAATAGGATAACTATTCCCAGTCAGGAAGATTTAAAGGCAGAACCACAAGATTTTTTTGATATTTTTCTACTCCAAGTTTACCAAGAATTAAAGAGGAAAAATTTAGTTCTACTTATAGATGAATTTGATATGTTGTGGGATAATAGTTGTACTGAAATTAACCCTTTTGTTTATTTCTTAATTTCAATTATTAATCTACAAGAGAAATTATTTACAATTCTGTTTGTGGGAAGACAGGGAAGTAGTCTGGAATTTATCCAAGGTTTATTCAGGGAAGTAGGAGAATTACCTTGCAAAGAATTGGGGTTACTTGATAAGTCTGATACTATAAAATTAATTACTGAAATTCCTAGAGAAGTTACAAATTATCAGTACGATCCAGATGCAATTGAAGCTATCTGGGAATTGTCATGCGGACATCCTTACTATACTCAATTATTATGCTTTTGCTTATTTCAACAGGCTAGAAATCAAGACAAATGGAATGTGACTTATCAAGATGTGAAAGGAGTTATAGATCGATCTTTTGAGCAAGGTGAACCTGCTTTTGTATCTCCTCTAGAAGTTTTATCTACTCTAGAAAAAATAATTTTATCGGCGGTAGCTGAAGCTCAAAAAATAGCTACAAATTCATTTGAATCAAATATTATTAGTCCGTTCCTGATATTAGAAATGTATGGTGCAAAGTTCACGGAAAATTTAATAGAAGAAGTAATAATAGGAGCAACACATTTAGTTAACTTGGGGTTCCTGGAGCAAATAGGAGTACAAAAATTCCAAAAAATAAGAGTTCCAACTTATAGAGTTAAAATTGAATTGTTTCGACTTTGGTTGTTAAAACAGTATCCATTAGAAGCACAAAGAAATACAATTAAGGTCATGTTTCCTAAAAAACCCTGGTTCCAGGGAATTTTGGATATGACTCTTTAAAATGAATGAGACTCGTGTAATAACTAAATAATCGGAAATATTTATTTAATCACGTTGTAATTATGCTGCATAGACTTATAAATCGTTAACCCTTAAATTGGTCGATTTTTATTCTTAATTAACATGAAAGGTAATCAAAGGAATCCTTATATTTTTGGTAAACCAATTTATAAAGAATACCAGCTATATGGTAGAAAAAATATTATTGATGAAATCAAAAATAATTTCATAAGTAATAGAAGAATAACTCTATTGCACGTCCAAAGACGTATTGGTAAAACTTCATTGATAACTTGTTTGCCTCAGTTTTTCACTGAAGAAAAAAACAGTTTTAAGTTTGTTACTTTTTCATTTCAAGGTTATAAAACTAAGTCACTTCCTAAAATACTACATTATCTGGCTGACGATATTGCTGCTACTATTCCTGGACTTCCTAAACAAGTAAGAGAACTAGCTGATACTTCGCTTAACTTTTTTCACCTTTTTTTGCCAACGATTATTAATGAATACTTGTCAGGTAAAAAACTTGTTCTTCTGTTAGATGAATTTGATGTTTTAGAAGAAGATAAAACAACAGATCATCAAGAGCAAGGAAAAAAGTTATTTGATGAATTAGAAAAGGCTGTTAAACAAGAAGAAAAACTATTTGCTATTCTGGTTTTTGGTAGGTCATTAAAAGATATGACCTATCTAGAAGAGTTTTTACAAAAAGAAGATCAATACCCTATAGAAGTTGGTTTACTGGATAAGGAAAGTACAAAAAATTTGATTGTTACGCCAGTTAAAGGAATACTAGAATATGAAAAAAGTGCAATAGATACAATTTCGGGACTATCCGCAGGCCATCCTTCTCTGACACAACTACTATGTGCCAATATTTTTCAACATTGTAGGGAAAAAGAAATAAGAAACGTAACTGACAATGAGGTCTGGTTAATTTTGGACAAAGCAATGGAAGAGGGAGAAGCAGTATTAAATGGCTTTCTAGAACCTTTTAAGGATGATGAAAAACTATTTTTTCGTGCAGTAGCAGAAGCTCAAGAAAGACCAGGAGATGAGCAACTACAGACTATCATAAGAAATTGGCAGTCTGTAGGAAAACGTTTATTTGAAGGATATAGATTTTTAGAAGAAAAAGAAGATAAAACAGGTTATAAAATCAAAGTTGAATTAGTCCGGCTCTGGCTGGTAAAAAAATATCCCTTATCTGATGAGGAAAGACTGCAAATGGATCAAATTCCTAAAAAAAATCAAAATCTACCTGAAACAAATAACAACGGCAAAATCCCTACGGAAAAGGGAAACAGTAATTCTCAAGGACCTAATCAAATAGCAAAAATTTTAGCTTTATTTGTGGTATTTTTAACTCTAGCTTTTCTTGGAATATACTCATTTTCTCTGATTCGTAAGTCAGGAAATTCTCAGGCTTCTAGGTCAGAATGCTCTAGATTGTTAGGAGAAATAAATCTAGCTTTAGGAGATGCAAAAGAGCGATCGCGAGTCATCGAGAAAATCAGAAATGAATGGTCTAGAAAAGAAGAAAGTTTAGATTTACAGTGTCCATATGATTATGAATTAGACAGAAAATATAATGAATTGCTCTACCGTTATGGGTGGAATAAAATAAATATTGGAGAATATGACAAAGCTATAAAACCTTGGTGTGAAATTACAGAGGAACATGAAAAATTTAGAGAAGTAGAAAATATATTATTAGATTGGATATCATCAGATACAAAGTTGTCTATGGAAAATAAAGAAAAGGTAATTGAAGCACTAATTGAGCATAATGAATCTGGAAAAAATTGTCTCGCCTATTCCTTTACAAGTGAAAGAAATAAAAATAGATTATCTGAGGAACAACAGAAATTATCTGAGCAAAAAAAACAAGTAAGAAATGAATCTTTATACCAACAGGCACAAAAGCGCATCAATGCTTTTGAGTTTGAAAAAGCTGTAGAAGTATACTGCCAAATATCAGAGGATTATGAAAAATTTCCAGATATTCAGACAGAATTACAAAGTTGGTTATCTAACAATTCTAATTTATATGATGATGAAAGAGAGAAAGTAAGGGAGAAACTAACTCAATTAAAAAATAACTGCCCAGTATCTCCACTGAAATAATTAAATAGTACAAAAGCACCTTTTAGATATCTATAGGATTTTCCCAAAAACCATCACTTCCATCAATTTCTTCCCTTGGCGTTACTCTAATTCCTTGTCTAGCTACCCTATTAATTTTTGCTAGTAAATTTCCTTTGTTAGATAACTTTCTACCATTGCCAATTATTATATCGAAACTATATAAAATTATCCCAATAATTACCCAGACTATCCAACTGAGCACGAAAATAAAAACAAAAACAATTAACCATCCTAATATTTGAGCACCTAGCTGACCTAAAACATTATAATTATCCTGATATACCTCAGTACCTCTGAGACTCCAAAATACTGCTACAGTACCCCAACATCCGCAAAAAAGATGAACGGGAATAGCTCCTACGGGATCGTCAATTTTTAAAGACCTTAAAAATATGCTGCCTCCAACAACAATAACTCCACTAACAGCACCTATGAGTATAGCAATAGGAACATCTATATAAGCAGAAGAAGCAGTTACTCCAACTAAACCAGCTAAAATACCATTAATAAGTGATGAAAGTTCAGGTTTTCCTGTTTCTGGATTGTTTTCAAATATTTGAGACCATAAAGCAGCTATGGGAGTAGATAGTATCGCGACTATACCACCTGTTGCTGCAGACATTATAGTTGTTATTATTATATGACCGACATTTTGTAGGTCGGATGTGGAACCACCATTAAAACCCAACCAACCTAACCACAGTATGAGACATCCGAGAGTAGCAGATGTTAAATTGCTTGGGTAAGTAAAATAGTCTTGCTTCTCAAACTTACGAGGCAATGGTTCCCGTTGTACACGACGATCTAAATCTTCCTGAGGGTCATGTCCAAAGCAATTCCACCTGGGTTTAAGTAAGATAGCGCCCACTAAAGCAGCGGTTCCTCCCACAGTATGAATAACGGCAGACCCGGCAAAATCTATAAAATCTCTTTGTTTGAGCCAACCATATTCTGACCATACCCAATGACCAACAATAGGATATAGAAATCCTACTAACATAAAACTAAACCAGAAAAATGCCCAAAACCTAATCCTTTCTGCTACTGCTCCAGAAACAATAGTAGCTGCGGTGCCAGCAAATGCTAATTGAAAGAAAAATAGAGATGCTATGGAACGTTTGGGAAATTGACGTTGCAAACAAGAAAATCCTTCTCTAGGAAAACCTAGCGAATTATCATCTTTCGGAAGCAGGATAAATTGTGACTCATGCTCGAAACGATTATATTCAGTTGTGGGAGAAAAATGCCCTAGATAACTTATTTGGTCATTTTGAGGAAAACCTTCCCTACAAGGAGCATGATCTAACCCATCCCCAAACATCAAACCAAAACCAAACATCCAAAAGGCGATCGCTGACACACAAAAAACGATTAAGTTTTTCGCCAAGACATTAATAGAATTATCGCTGCGACATAAACCAGCTTCCAATAATGCAAAACCAGCATTCATAAAAAATACTAGAGCGCCTGCTAATAGCAGCCAGATATTGTCTACTGCAGCAAAATTATTACTACCATCCTGAGCTAAAGCTGTTTGGCAACTCATCAAAACTACGATAGTTGCCAAAAATAAACAGAAATACCGAAAGCGTGAGAACCAGTTTTTATTTTTGGATTTGTCTAACATAAAATCTCCGTAAGAAAACTAACTGTTTGAGTCTAGCGATCGCCCCTGACAAAACAAACTGCCTTGGAAGAGCGATCGCCTTAAGTAAGACCTAATTAGACTGGTTTTGAGCAGCTTGTTGGACTTGCTCCAAAGTCAATTCCAACTGTTGTGCTATTTCTTCTACAGTTAACCCTAGTTCTAAAAACATAGGAACTATTTGCAACTTAGTTAATAATGTCCCCTCTTCTCTACCCTCTTTTCTGCCCTCTTCTCTAGCTAGTCGCTTAATTCCTTGATAAAGTCGAGATTTTTTAAATTCCTCCATGCTGAACATTTCTATTACCTCCTATTAATTAGACTGATTTTCAGCAGCTTGTTGGACTTGTTCCACAGTTAATTCCAACTGTTGTGCTATTTCTTCTGCACTCAAGCCAAGTTTTAACAATAGAGGAACCATTCCCAACTTAGTTAATAATGTCCCTTCTTGTCTGCCCTCTTGTCTGCCCTCTTGTCTGCCCTCTTCTCTGCCTTCCCGCTTAATTCCTTGATAAAGCCGAGATTTTTTGAAGTCTTCCATGTCTAACATTTCTATTACCTCCTCTGGTTCTAAATCTTGAAATTTGTACAAAATAATTGTTTTGACTAATTCTAACACTTTTTGCTGTTCAGTCTTGTCTGGTAGTTCTGCCGTTGCTTTAACAGATAACATTTTTGCCTGTTCTACTGTCTTGGCCTCGTCTTCTACTATTAACTTGACTATACCCAAACCCAAGTTATCGTAAGCTTCCTCCCCCAAGTCTTCCAGATAAATTATGGTGACGTTGCTGCTATTTAATAGAGCTTGATAGGGTTGAGTATCTTTTGGTTCGATGTCGCGGTTCCGGAACACTACTAACCCTTGCCAATATTTGGTTTCCTGGTATTGACGCAGATAGAGAAATATCTCGGAAAAAAATCGACGGTAAAATGCTTCATCCTTTTGCATTTGCACTTCACCGAAATGGATGGGAGTAGTTGGTGACTCGGTGTTGGGAACTAATACACCGTCTAAACGGAAGGCTGTTTGTTTAATTTCGACTGACCGAAATTTGTAAGAATTTGCGAGAGTGGGAGATTCACCAAGGAGTTGAAAATAAACTCCTGGGATCTCTAAGAATAGTCTGTAAAATATGCTGTCTGTTTTCATTAAAAAACCTTTTTGTTAGAGATATAATTATATCATTCAGGACTTACGCAAATTCTGAAATAATACCCTATCTGTAGGGGGCGAATGCCATTCGCCCCTACGAGATATGGCGCTTGGAGCGTAAGTCCTGATCATTGTGAATGTCTGGTTATAAAAGTTTGAGGATTTTTTTTATTTTGTCAAAAACTTAATCAGGACTTACGCAAATTCTGAAATAATACCCTATCTGTAGGGGGCGAATGCCATTCGCCCCCTACGAGATATGGCGCTTGGAGCGTAAGTCCTGTTAATGATTATATATAGATATCTCAATATAGGAGCGCTAAAGCGCAACAACGACTAATATCAAATCCGGTAGTATCGGTATAAAAAAGCAGAGAAACCGGGTTTGTCTCAAATGCCCTACAATACTAACATTGACATCCCACAAACCCGGTTTCTGATGTACGGGCGATTCGCGTTTGCGCAGCATGAGCAGGAAATCGCCCCTACGAAGCAAGCGGATTTGATATAAACAGGACTTACGCAAACTTGTAGATAATACGCTATCTGTAGAGGGCGAATGCCATTCGCCCCTACGAGATATGGCGCTTGGAGCGTAAGTCCTGATAAATCAATAGTCTATGATTAACCTACTTTTCTCAAATTCTGTTCATCGTAGACGATCGCCAAATTATAAGAAATTATTTCCCAATAGACAGGATAATTTTCCTCTGTATAAACAGACTGCGCTTTGAAAAAACAAGCGATCGCTTCTTCTAAATTATCTCTTCTATCTCCCAGCATCCGATCTAGATAAACATTTCCCAAATTATTTTGAGTAGTTGCCCAGTCAAAAGGAAACTTTTTCTGAGTCCGTACTTTGAGAGCTAAATTATAACAAGCGATCGCTTTTTCAAGATTTTTCTTTCGTTCTCCAGCAGTACGTTCATGGTAAGCACTACCCAGATTATTTTGGGTACTCGCCCACTCTTGAGGCAACTTTTCTAAAGTCCTCACAGTTAAAGCTTTTTGATAACAACTAATAGCATTTTCTAAATTTTGCTTTCTTTTTCCGGTAATACGTTGTTGATAAGCATTGCCGAGATTATTTTGAGTGCTTGCCCATGCTTCAGGCAATGCCGAATTAGTCCGAACTTTAAGAGCTGCATCATAACAAGCGATCGCTACTTCTATATTTTCTTCTAGGTTTCCGATAGTACGTTTTTGATAGCTACTGCCCAAATTATTTTGAATAGTTGCCCAGATTTTCGGAAATTGTTGACGGGGTAAAACTTTTAAAGAAACTTCATAACCTACTATTGCTATTTCGACATTATTACTTTGATTACCGAAAGGAAATTCTAGAACTAAATTACTGAAATTAATAATATCTACAGCAATATTTTGTGCTAATTTTGGTTCCATTTTTGGCAGATTTTCTCCTGCCCAAGTTTGTAGAACTCGCAGTAAATTTTCATTGAGCTGATTCTGATTATATTCTAATAATGAATAGGCAGTTTCTAGCCTTCCTTCATTATCTGAGATTACTTTTAATATCTGCATTAGAAAAATTAGAGATGTTTCCTCATCCACAGACAAGGAAGCATTTTTTAAATTTATCTCTAACATTGTTGCCAAATTTTCCAATTGTTGGGCATTCAAATTACCTATTTTTCTCTTGATTTTGGCTATTTTTCTCATTACTTGAACTAATCCTCTATCTAGCAAATTTTGATTAGCTTGGAAGATTTTATTTTCATTGCCAGTAGGCGAAACTAACAAGGATTGAATGAGACCGATATAACTGGAAATTTGTTGTTGATTCATGTTTTTTTCCTCAGAGTTTTTTCTTGGAATTCATTACATATCTCTTTTAGAGATACTTTTTGATATGTTTAAAAGTGATGCTTACCCTGATAAAAAACTTGTCAAGAAAAATTTGTATTTAGTAGAAATGTTAGATGGAAAGTTTGTAGGATTTCAGAAATAATTAATACAGTAAATAAATAAACTTATGCTACCTATTATTGTAATTGTGAAGCAGGAAAAGAAAGCAATTATATTTAGTTTACCCAATGTTTAGACCTCCCGTTGCAATTTCTAGTTAAGGAATCTTGCGTTAGCTAAGTTAATACTAACTCTTGGAGATTAACTTATTTTATCTCCACCTAACTTCAGGCAAGATCGGGCTTTCTTTCGATCGCCTTTATAAATTAACTCTCAAAGATTTTCAGTTTATGTTAACTGTTCCTAAATTAATCATAACTAATAATCATAACTAATTAAGTATTGTAGATACCTAAAATTAATCTTTATTGTATAAACTTCATGGAGTCTTACTATATTTCCATATAAACTATCGGGATTGAAATAATAGACTTCTTGCAGAAGTCAGGGAATAGGGAATAGGGACTGAAATTGTTTATTTCATATCTTGAATTGATTTCATTTTTTATTTTTGGAGATGTCTAATGAACCAAATATTTGATCTAGGCGAGATTGGATCTGGCGCCGGTAACCCATCCATCCCACCCTACGGGAAACTTCGTGACTGCTTTTTTATCCTCTTAAAAGGGGAGACTTTATACCAAATTCAAAAAAAGGTCGTTACAGTATTAATCTCTAAATTACTACTAGCAAATAAAACAACTGTAGCAATATTTTATGAAATTGGTATTAGACCTTATTTTTTGGGTACATCTCAATGCAAGAATAAAGCCAAAAATTTATCGCTTTTAGGGAATAGGGAATAGGGGAAAAAAGTATTTTGGCACAGATGAGATGCACCCTATTTTTTGGTAAAGGAATTTAGAATTAAGAGAGTAGAGTCAGCAAAACCAGTAGGTAAAGTCCAAAAAAAAGTCAAAAATCAAAAGTTTATTTGGTCTTTGAAGAGTTTGTATTATAAACAAATATTCATCTATTATCAACTTACTTTTCCAGGTATTATCCGTATGGGGAATTACTCCTCATCGCTCTATTCCATCTGCTATAGCATTTGGAACTGCAATTCGCGCGTATATTGTAACTACCGTTCAGGTCAGGATTGATTAACAAGCCATTTTTCGATTTATATAAACCTCTTTTTATCGTTTGACCACTAAATTTATGTTTGACTCTCTGATTATAATTTGGGATATTATTAAGATCAAGAAAGTTGGCTTTTGCTGAATGCTTACATTTATAGATTCTATTAATACCAATTTGATTAACTTTGGGTTAAACTATTTAATCTTAATTACTATAGTAATCAGTTGTAATTTGTGAGAATTTGTAATATTTGCTCGTAGGACTTTTGTCTCCTCTCCCCAAGCTAAGATGGGGTTTGGAGACCAAACCCCTACAGTTTTTTCTCACATCTCATTCCTGATTGCTATAGAATGTAAAATGGTTCTCTAAAATTGCTATAGTGTCAAAGTTTTGAGACAATAAAATCTTAATTCATAAGTTTTGATTTTTAACTGTCAGATGTGCGTCTTACATTCTGAGATTTCCTGAGAATTAATGATTCGCTTTTAACTTTCGTGAAACGGTATAAGTTTCTTTGAGCAAACTAGAAAAAATATCTATCCAATGACAAAATTAATTATTCAAATCCCTTGTTACAACGAAGAAGAATCTTTAGGAATAACTCTAACTGCTTTACCTCGAAAACTACCAGGAATAGATATTATTGAATGGCTAATAATTAACGATGGTAGTCAAGATCGAACAGTTGAAGTTGCTAAAGAATATGGAGTAGATCATATTGTTAGTTTCCCGACAAACCAAGGTTTAGCTAAAGCATTTATGACTGGTTTAGAAGCTAGTTTAAAAGCAGGAGCAGATATTATTGTGAATACTGATGCAGATAATCAATATTGTGCCGATGATATTCCTTATTTAATCCAACCTATTATTTTGCACCAAGCAGAAATTGTAGTTGGGGAACGACCAATTTGGGAAACTAAGCACTTTTCTTATACTAAAAAATTACTCCAAAAATTAGGGAGTTTGGTAGTAAGAATAGCTAGTAATACAAAGATTCCAGATGCACCTAGTGGGTTTCGAGCTTTTAGTCGGGAAGCTGCTATGCAACTTAATGTATTTAACTCTTATACTTATACTCTAGAAACCATTATTCAAGCAGGGCAAAAAGGTATAACAATTACATCAATTCCTATTAGAACGAATAGGGTATTAAGACCTTCCAGATTGGTCAGAAGTACCCCTGCTTATGTGTTGCGTTCTCTCTTTACTATTCTCAGAATTTTTTTACTTTACAAACCCCTACGTTTTTTCCTAATGTTAGGAAGTGTACCGTTTAGTTTGGGAGTAATTTCTGGTATCCGTTGGTTATTTTTCTTTTTTAGTGGATATGAAAAAACCAGGGTACCTACTTTGATTTTAGCAACAATCTTAGTTTTAGTTGGATTTCAATTATGGATATTAGGTTTAATAGCAGATTTAATGGCAGCAAATCGCAGAATTATGGAAGAAATTCAAGTGCGAATGCGCAGACAAGATTGTAATAATTAAGAATTCAGAATTTAGAATTCAGAATTATAGAATTAATTCTTCTGTAATAAATAAATTAGCTCAATGGAGAGGCTTTCTACTTGAATTTTTCAGTCAAGCTAAATTGTAATAATTCAAAATTGAGAATTGAGAATTATAGAATTAATTCTTCTGTAATAAATAAATTAGCTCAATGGAGAGGCTTTCTACTTGAATTTTTCAGTCAAGCTAAATTGTAATAATTCAAAATTGAGAATTGAGAATTATAGAATTAATT
>NZ_JAAHHT010000172.1 GCF_010672085.1 Okeania sp. SIO3I5 | reverse complement strand
AGTGCTGAATGCTGAACGCTTTTTAATATACCCAGGACTTACGCAAATTCTTAGACAACACACTATCTGCAGGGGGCGAATGCCATTCGCCCGAATGGCATTCGCCCCTACTTGGTATGGCGCTTGGAGCGTAAGTCCTGATACCTATGAATTAGGCATTAGTGATGTTCGCAGTACATATATTATTAGGGCTGCTTTGTAAGTCAGAAATCCAAGGAAAATCGGTAAAATTTTTAGCTCATTTAATTGAGTTGCCAATATTATCAACCCAACAAATATAGCTAGTCTTGTTTTACTTAGACCTCCTTTTTCTCTGCCAATACGCTCAACATCTTTCGCCAACATTCTTAAGTAAACCACACTTGTAGCTGCTCCTATCAAATAATTTAGAGCTACGTTTAAGGAGTAAAAAACCCAGACAAAGATAAATATTATACCTGTAATTGTCAAGGTGATTACATATAATTCCTGTTGCAGTTTGTAATACTCTTGTATTGAAGGATTTGGTTCTGGTGTTTCAGTACCAACTTCTGAAGTATTATTTTCAACAGTTATGGTTTCTGGTGATGTATCAGATATATTCACAAAAGTTTAGATACTAATCACAGGTTGTAGGCTTTTTTTATATGCCAAGAGTCATCATACCATGTTGGAGCAAGGATACCTAATAGATATTTATAAGTCAGTAGTCAATATTCATTAGTCAGTAGTCAGTAGAGAATGATCGGCGGTTTTCATTTCGGTAGACTCCAGTAGAGATCTTCCATGGAACTTTCCTACTGGGTTTTGGTTGTGACTTAAAGTCATCTTTTGAAAAGCACTTATAGTTAGTCCCTACTTAAAGAATGAGCTTGAAATAGGGATAAATTTATAGTAAGAATTTGACTAAAGACTTCTGACTTCTGATTTCATAAACAAAGTCATCAATCTGAAATTCTGGATTTTTGAGTGGCTAAACACTACATATTCATAACGTTATAGTTTTTAAACACTGCATATAGTGTCTCGGTGCAATTCCTGATTTAGTCACAATCAGAATTTAACTTCTGACTTCATAAACCAAGTCATAAACCTGAAATTCTGGATTTTTGAGTGGCTAAACACTACATATCCATAACGTTATAGTTTTTAAACACTGCATATAGTGTCTCGGTGCAATTCCTGATTTAGTCACAATCAGAATTTAACTTCTGACTGCTGAGTTTTAACTTCTGACTTCATAAACCAAGTCATTAATCTAAAATTCTGAATTTTTGAGTGGCTAAACACTACATATCCATAACGTTATAGTTTTTGAACACTGCATATAGTGTCTCAGCGCAATTCCTGATTTACTCACAATCAGAATTTGGTTTCTAATTTCTGAATTTTTACTTCTGAAGTTGCTCAACAAAGTCATCAATCTGAAATTCTGGATTTTTGAGTAGCTAAACACTACATATTCATAACGTTATAGTTTTTGAACACTGCATATAGATAGTGTTTCGGTGCAATTCCTGATTTACTAACAATCAGAATTTGGTTTCTAATTTCTGAATTTTTACTTCTGAAGTTGCTCAACAAAGTCATCAATCTGAAATTCTGGATTTTTGAGTGTCTAAACACTACATATCCATAACGTTATAGTTTTTTAACACTTTATATAGTGTCTCGACCCAATTCCTGATTTACTCACAATCAGAATTTGGTTTCTAATTTCTGAATTTTTACTTCTGAAGTTGCTCAACAAAGTCATCAATCTGAAATTCTGGATTTTTGAGTGTCTAAACACTACATATCCATAACGTTATAGTTTTTTAACACTGCATATAGTGTTTCGGTGCAATTCCTGATTGATTTAGAATCATAATTTAACTTCTGACTTCTGACTTAATAAACCAAGTCATCAATCTGAAATTCTGGATTTTTGAGTGTCTAAACACTACATATCCATAACGTTATAGTTTTTTAACACTGCATATAGTGTTTCGGTGCAATTCCTGATTGATTCAGAATCATAATTTAACTTCTGACTTCTGAGTTTTGACTTCTGACTTCATAAACCAGGAGTCAGTAAAATCAAAAGTCGGGATTGAAGCGATCGCACGGTTTCTAGTCCTACTGATACATTTGTTAGTATTTCTCCTACTGTGGGTTGAGATTGGCTATTTGCCCCATTATCACAAGCTTGGAGAAATTCGTATTCTTCCCTTGACAAATTTACCAATTTATAGTCACCATCAAATATATTTTGACTCGGCCATCCCTGGATACAAGGACTTAATTCAGGTATTGCTGTGCTGAGAAGGCGATCATTAGACCAATCAACTTTCTGTAGAGGTGGTCTTCCTAAGAAAAACTCGTAATGGCTAATCTGAGGATCTAATAACTCAATCAAACGATAACGTTCTTGGTCATTCAAATCAATTACTCTGTCTATCAATTCAGGAGATTTTCCTAGAAGTCGTTTTATATCCCAGTATTGCCAATTGGAAAATCCGAGAAATTCTAAACCAGATGCTTCTATTAACTCAAACAGAGTATCAATATTATAGTCAATCTCTTGGGGATGGACATACATATCGGCAAAACACTCGTCTCGTTGATTTTCAAAAGCCCATCTTTCCTTTTCATATTTGACAAGACGGTTATTCTCTGGTAAAGAAGCAAAAACTTGACGTCCGATTTTTACTCCATCTTCGTAGTTGCCACGTTCATTGCCTTGAAGGATAGCGATCACTTGCTGCATCAAACTAATTTCCCAGCGCCCCAACTCTGCATAAACAAAGATGTGCATAATTCCACCAGGGGCCAACTTTAAAGTTAGATTTTGGATACCTCGAATTGGATCGGGTAAATGGTGCAGTACCCCTACACAATTAATAAAGTCAAATTCTCCCCCTAGTTTGCCCACATCATATATGCTGAGATGATGAAATTCTACCCGCGAAGCTCCCGAACGGTTACACCTTTCTTTTGCCACCTGTAAAGCACCACTACTTAAATCTATTCCGACTACAGATGCTTGAGAGTTGAGATGAACCAAATAGTCTGTACTAGAACCTGTACCACAACCCGCATCTAAAATTCTAATATTTTGCTTTTCGGGTTTTTTACCACTGCAAAAACTATAAGCTACTGGCCAACTCCAGCGCCAGTTGTATCCCGGAGGTGCTTCATCTGTTAAAGGATCTGGAGGAAATGGGAAAGTATCGTAGAGTCCCTCAACTGCAGAACTAATATCAAGTTTATCTTTCATTTTGTTTTGGGTTAATAGTTACAAATAATATTTACTAAAAATTATAGTGCTATATTTGTAATTTATTAAATGGATAAATTGGCAAATTGTTGTTAGTGTTTCTGCGTTAGTCTGGAAAAAGCTTATTACAAAGATACAATAATTACGTCAATTTTTAATATCAAGTTATAGGTACTATGACAAACTCTTTCTCCCCTCTAGTACAAGACAAAACAAAAGCTCAAAATGAAAGTATAAGAACTATTGTCGGTAAATTGGATGATAAAGAGGTATATATTCCTGATTATCAAAGAGATTCGGAACAATGGGATTCTCGTAAACAATCTTTATTTATAGAATCTTTACTGAATAATCTGACAATACCAGCTTTCTTTTTTTGTGAAGGTGAAGACTTGACTGATGAGGTAGTCGATGGTCAACAACCTCTTAGCACTATCTGGAAGTTTTATAAAAATGATTTGACTATGAGTGCTAATAGTAAGGTTTCTTATATAGCACCTCAATCAATCTTATACAGTGGTAAAAAATTTAAGGATTTAGATAAAAAGCTACAAAAAATATTCTTAAATTATCCTTTGACTATTATTTATCTTCCCAAGGACTTAAAACTAGAAACAAAACTGGAAATCTTCAGAAGAATAAATGAAGGTGGTACACCTCTTTCTGGTCAAGATATTAGGTTAGCTTACTATAGTGAATCTAAATCAGTTACTTTTATTCGATTAGTAGGTATTCACAAAAATCCTACTACTATAAATGATGAAGATAGTGAAGATAATGAAGATCGTCAGAAGCCATTTCAAAGGATGGTTGAAATAGCTAAAAAACAAGGGCTATATAACCCTTGGGATGATTTTAATAATGCCAGAGAAAAGTGGTATGAATGGTGGGAAAAACAAAAGATATCCAAAGGTCAAGTACCTTCTTTGATGTTTTTATGGTATCTAGTTTGTCTTGATCGAAAAAAACTTTATGATTTATTAAAAGATCCATCCCATCTGAAAATTAGATTTGGAGGATCAACAGAGAATGCTTTAGATATTTACTGTGCACAACTTAAATATCAAGATAAAAATCAAAATGAAACATTATTTGTTTCATCTTTTGATGATATTCAAAATAGCTACTTTGAAAAATTTGCTAAATGGATGGAGATGATTTTAAGTAGAAAATCACTAGGAATTACTGTTAATAAATATAAACAGTTAGCTTTGTTTATTGCTGGAGCATTTGAGTTAGGTATATCGCCAGAAGAATTATCTGACGAACAATGGAATAAAACCGGGGATTTTATCAGAAGTTCTAGAAAATTTGGTAAAGAATTATTGGGTGGTGATAATTATCCAGAACCAAAGGGGCTATGGAGTGGAAAAAGTGGGCAATTTAGACAGTGCGAGGTAACAGTTGAAATTGTTAGAAATATTTTCCAAAAGTAGAATTTTTATGAGAGAAATTCCTGAAGGTTTGCAGCCATGTAATCCAAAGGCAAGAAGTTTTCCTATTAGTTGGAAAGAAGCTTATTTCAGATTACATTTTAATTCAGAATTACGAGGATATGTTTGTCCGATTTGCCAAAGGTTATTTCAAGGTGTTCAAGGTTTCAAACAACTTAAAGCTGACCATATTTACCCTTTCAGCAAAGGTGGTTTAACAACTTGGGATAATCTGCAACTTGTTTGTATTTCTTGTAATAGTCAAAAAAGTAACAAGTTAAACTAGAAAAAGTTATACATATTTCAGTTGGGAGCATTATTTTTGTAAGCATTCAGCTATTAGCTGTCAGGTTTCAGCTTTTTAAAGACCCCGCCCTTAAGAGTTAAAAAATACATACTTTTAATTCTTTTAAATCAGGAAGATGCTAATTCCCTATCTCAAGATAATGAAATTGATAGTTGAATGCTGACTGCTGAATGCTTACTTATCTTTCAATATGAAATGACTCGCAAAAAATATATAAAAACTGTGAAATAATTCCCTTGTTACCTGTTACTTGTTACCTAAATTCTAATAGTTTTTTTGACAACTATGCTGAATGCTGCTATTTTCTCTAGCAATAAGTCACTGTCATTTCAGTTATCAGTTATTAGTACCTGTAGCTGAAACTTCGGGATTGACATAAGGAATATTCTCTTTTTTTATCCCCTTAGACCAATTACCATGCATTAACGCTATACTTTAGCCATACTTCAACACTTCAATAGTTACGAAGATTCAAAGTCTGTTTTTGACAATTATTAGTCGGTTTGTATATATTATTTCTACTTTTACCTTTCGCCCCACTTCTCACAGTTCCCACACTTCCCCACCCTATCGGGTATAGCAAGATTTTTGAGAATTGGTATTAAAAGGGGAGGCTTTAGATCGCGATCTTTTGGTAAATATTTTTTTACTTTTGAATTTTAATTTTTGAATTTATTTAATTACTTAACAAAATTTATTATTTTTTCTAAGAAAAAAGACCATAAATCTATAAAATAAAATTCTGTAAGGTTTTTTAACAAAAGCAAGTAGTTAGCCTAAAACATTCTACCTTAGAAACAGATAAGAAAAAGCTAGAAAGTAAAAATAGCCAAAATACCTAATTTTTTTTGCCTCAATATTTCTATCAAATTACTGTTATAAAAATCAAGATTTAATAGTAAAGCAATGATACCAATAAATGAGGCATCTTAGGTGAGGCAATACCTAAGTCTAAAACTCAACCTAGTTGTGAAAAATTTTCTAGCATAATACCTATCAAAAAAAAAGGTATAAATTTCTGATGCTAATGTAGAAAATATCAAAATCAAAAAATTGATGTCAACCTACAGTATTTTCACTGTATAATTTCAGCACATAAAGTGTTATTTAATCAGCACATAAGGTGTTATTTAAAGGGTATTGTGGGAAAAACATAAATCTTATTGAAGTACATAAAACCCCCTAAATAACCCATAAACTCTGGAATAGTAAAGGATCTGGAGTATAAAAAAAATTTTCTGTCAAAGCATTAAAACCAAAAAAATGATAAATTATTTATTTGGTTTTAATATCAGCTTTTATGGCAGAAAATATCTTAAGCCTTGCCTTAAGAAAACTATGCTTTTTTTCAAAGAAAAGCGTGTTTGAAATATCATAAAAATTCAAGTTAAACAGGTAAGGATTCTGCTATAAAAAGTCAGCTCTCAGCTTTTTATGGGTTATGATAATTTTTAATTCTCCGGAGTAAGAATAATTCCTCCTTCCCAAAAAATAATGAATTAATAACTCATAGCTGATAACTGATAGCTGACAGCTAAATGCTTACTTAAACAGTCTGAATAAAAGCTGTAAAAACTTCAAACAGGGAGCGATAAAAATCGAATGACTGTCAAAGCAAGTGGTGGAACTTCAGTTGCACGTCCGCAACTATATCAAACTGTACCAACATCAACTATTTCTCAAGCGGAACAACAAGACCGCTTTCTGGAAAAAGGAGAACTAGATGAACTAAAAACATTTTTTAGTTCGGGAGCAAAGCGTTTAGAAATTGCTCAGATACTGACTAATAATTCAGAAAGAATTGTTTCTGTTGCTGCCAATACTATTTTTACCGGTGGTTCTCCTCTAGCTTACTTGGAAAAGCCAGATACACGAGAAATGGCCATGAGTTCTGTTAGTGCTACAACAACCTCAGTTTCTGAAAGTATGAAACTGGGTACTATGACTTATGTAGAGAAAAAGGGAGGAAATAACCCATTTCAAGCTCTAGGTAACCTATTTACTAATTTAACTGCGTCTAGTGCTGGCCCTATACCTGCTGGCTTCCGGCCAATTCCTGTGTCTAAGTATGGCCCCGCTAATATGACCAAATCCTTGCGGGATTTATCTTGGTTCTTGCGGTATATCACTTATGCTATTGTGACCGGAGATCCTAACATTATCTCAGTTAATGTCCGGGGTTTAAGAGAAATTATTGAGAATGCTTGTTCCACTGCAGCTACTATTGTTGCTATCCAACAGATGCGACAAGCTTCGATTAGGTATTTTCAAGATCCTGAAGCTAAGGACATTGTTGCCCAATACTTTGATTTACTTTTAACAGAGTTTCGTGGAGCAACACCTGCTAATAAGCAACGCCAGGGTCAAAGTTTGGATCAGCAAGGGCTAGAATTACCACAAATTTACTTCAATGCTGCGGAAAGGCGACAAAAGTTTGTGATGAAACCTGGTTTGTCTAACTTTGAAAAACAGGATGTTATTAAGGCAGCTTATCGCCAGGTATTTGAACGAGATATTACCAGAGCTTACAGCCAAAATATTTCTTATCTGGAATCTCAGGCGAAAAACTGCGAAATCTCCATGAAGGAGTTTATTCGTCGTTTGGGCAAATCTCCTCTGTACCGGAAACAGTTCTATGAAGGATTTGTCAATAGTCGTGTAGTGGAACTAGCAACTCGTCACTTCTTAGGGCGGGGTTTAAGTTCACCAGAAGAGTTTAGGAAATATTTTGACATTGTTACTAAAGGTGGTTTGTCCGCTTTAGTCGATGCCATAGTGGACTCTCAAGAATATTCCGATTATTTTGGTGAGGAGACTGTACCATATCTACGTGGTTTAGGTCAAGAAGCTCAGGAATGTCGGAACTGGGGAGTACAATTTGACTTATTTAACTATAGTGCCCCTTTCCGGAAAGTACCTCAGTTTGTTACCTTATTTGCTGATTATAATCAACCGTTGCCAGACCAGCACGTTTATGGTACTGGTAACGATCCATTAGAAATTCAATTTGGGGCAATATTCCCGAAAGAAACTCGCAACCCCAAAAACAGTCCTGCACCTTTCGGGAAAGATACTCGTCGGATTTTAATTCGTCAGGGTGCTGGTATTGATAATCAAATTAGTAATCCTGGCGCGATCGCTAAAAATCCTGGTTCTCTTGGTCCGAAGGTATTCAAACTGGATCAACTTCCTGGAGGTTATGTTAGTAGTGGTTTCAGTAATTCTGGTGGCAGTAACGGTTCTAGCATCAAGTATTCAGAAAGTTCTACTCAAAAGATTATCACTGCTGCTTACCGTCAAGTATTTGGTCGGGATGTTTACGATGGTCAACGTTTGAAAAGTGCTGAGAACAGACTTGAAAACGGCGATATTACTCTTCGGGAGTTTATTCGCGCTTTGGCAAAGTCTGATACTTTCCGCAATACCTACTGGACTTCCTTGTATGTATGTAAGGCAGTTGAGTACATTCATCGGCGGTTATTAGGTCGTCCGACTTATGGACGTAAGGAAATTAATTCTTACTTTGATATTTGTGCTAAGAAGGGTTTCTATGCTCTGGTTGATTCCATTATCGATAGCAAAGAATATAACGATGCTTTTGGGGAAGATACTATTCCTTACGAACGCTACTTGACTCCTGCTGGTTTGTCTCTGCGAAATACAAGGGTAGGCAGTATTGGCGACAAAAATCAGAAAGTTCAGAAAGAAGTTACACCAAGATTTGTGGAGTTGGGAACTCCTGGGGAAGTTCGCGCTGAACCTGATATTGAGGTTCGAGTTATTCAAGGTGTTAACAAGCAACGGGAGCAGTCTAAGGTATTTAAGTTGACGAGTACCGAAGACCAGCAACAGTTGAAAGTGGTTATTGCTGCTGCTTACCGTCAGATTTTTGAGCGGGATATCGATCCTTATGTAGTTAGGACTGAGTTTTCTTCTCTGGAAAGTAAGTTAGGAAATAATGAAATCAATCTCAAGGAGTTTATTGAGGGATTAGGTTGTTCTCAACTTTATATTAAGGAGTTCTATGCACCCTATCCTAATACTAAGGTGATTGAACTTGGTACTAAGCATTTCTTAGGTCGCGCTCCTCGTAACCAAGTTGAGATTCGGAAGTATAATCAGATTCTCGCGACTTCAGGTATTAAGGGTTTTATCGAAGCTATGGTGAATAGTGTTGAATACAGTGAGATGTTTGGTGAGGATACTGTTCCTTATCGTCGTTTCCCAACTCTTCCTGCTGCTAACTTCCCGAATACTGAAAGGTTGTATAATCAGTTGACTAAGCAGAATGAGGATGTGGTTATCCCTAGTTTTGAACCAGTAGCTGCAATAGATCGCAGTTAAGCTGTTAGTTATTTTTCGGTTTGAGTTAGTATTGTTCCCCTGCTGTAGATTTTTATAGCAGGGGATTTTTTAGCAAGTCAAAAGTCAACCCACCCCTAATATAGAATCCGGGTAATTAGTTATCGCATTACTGAGGAGTAAGGAGTAAGGAGGTAGGGACGTTGCATAACAAAAATGCGAACGTCCGTACGGAGTAATATCATGTCCGGTTGAATAGTTATAAATACAAATGGAGGAGTAATGAGTAATGAGGGAAGAGGAAAGAGGAAAGAGGGAAGAGGGAAGAGGAGGGAATTTTAAGCTATCAATGAAGAAAAAGTTTTTTTATCACTAATTATCCGGACATGATATAAGGAGTAAGAAAGGAAATGAAAATGCATAAATTTTTAAATTCGTATTCATGCTTAACATTGTAAGTTGAGGAAGTAATGAGCGCGATTACTGTATAACCGGATTTTATATAACCCCTCCCAGGAGTGAAAGAGGAAGCGAGCAAGAGGGAAAGCAGGGGCGAATGGCCATTCGCCCCTACATTCTTACTCAATTTGAAAGTTTGAGAATTTCCTAATAGTAATGGCAACTGCTATGTATTGACATACTCCCGACGTTGCCCTTATATTCCCCCCCCTTTCATGCGGGGGATTAGGGGGGATGGAAAAATAGGGATTCTGAGCGCCTGGGAAACCCTGACCGCGGAGCATGACAGAGGTGATGTCCTCCCCCTGTGTTCGTTGATTTTATATCAACTATAACCATCATAATAAAATGCCTCCTACTTGTCCACGGGATCGGAACATTTTATTTGCGGAGATATCCGAATCTTGACCCTGACTTTCATCCCGACCCTCCCCTCCCCCCTATGCACCGCGGGTTAGGGGGGATGGAGAGCGCGGCACTTCCCGCCAGGGGAGTTAAATCTAGATGATTAGTTATTGTAGTCATTGCAACTGGAAGGGAGTGGAAGGAAGCAATCTCATGGGTGGCGTGAAATTGCTTTCTTGGAGTCGCTGCAAACGACTTTTCAACATAATTTCATCAGGACTTACGCATCCGGCACAAAAGTATTGGTTTGAGATTACTTTCCTGACGGACTGCTCCGCAAACGCTGTTGCTCTTCAACAATTAATAATGAATAATTAATAATTAATAATTACCTCTCCTTGAAACCGATAGGATTGACTAATTATGAAAATTTTTATTTATTATCCCCTATCCAAGGGGAGGCTTTTTACCAAAATTTTTCGGTAATGACAGAAATATGTGATTTTGCGTAAGTCCTATTCATATTGGTAGTAATATTATGTCCGTTGGTATCGTTTGTGTAAAAATTGGGGAAATATAAAAAGGAGATAGGGAACACTTAACTGGGAACACTTAACTGGGAACACTTAACTGGGAACACTTAACTGGGAATAGGGAATAGGGAATAGGGAATAAGGAGAAAACAATCAAGACAAATATTTGTCTGAAAAATATAAGAAAATAGGCGTTGCACAATTAGGAATGATGAAACCCGAAACTAGATATTTTTGGATAACTATTTCCTAAATATATGTACAGTTGAAAATCTATTATCATTCTTTAATGTGCAACCCCAGAAAATAAGTATTGAATACTTCTCTATCTACCAAATTTCAATCCCTTGAAGTATTACCGCTTTTAGATTTTAGCCACAAGTGATGCTCTCTTAATATTTATTTTACAAACAGTCTCTAAAAACTTTAGTCAAGCACTCTCAAAGATAGCGCTCGCTTTCCCTGAGTGTATCTTAACTCAACATGACTATTGGACAATAGTTAAAAAAAATCAATCTGCTCATTGTTAGCGTTCGTCAGGAAGAAATATCTACCTAAAAACTTTAGAGAAGCACTCTACAAGATAGCGCTCGCTTCCCCTGAGTGTATCTAAACTCAACATGACTATTGGACAATAGTTAAAAAAAATCAATCTGCTCATTGTTAGCGTTCCCCACAGAGAAATATCTACCTAAAAACTTGAGTCAAGCACTCTCAAAGATAGCGCTCGCTTTCCCTGAGTGCATCTCAACTCAACATGACTATTGGACAATAGTTAAAAAAAATCAATCTGCTCATTGTTAGCGTTCCCCACAGAGAAATATCTACCTAAAAACTGTAGAGAAGCACTCTACAAAATTGCGATCGCGCTTTGTTGGGTTTCGGTTCCTCAACCCAACCTACTAGACTGAAACATCAAGAGCGATTGCTGTTAAAAAAGGGAAGAAATATCTAGCCAAAAACCTTAGTCAAGTACCCTAAAAGATAGCGACCGCCCCATTATTTCAAAAAGATAATTCACGTTTGCTATTCACACAATCTTGAAGATATAAATCAATTAATTGTTGATACAAAATCCCTTTTTCTTGTGCTTTTTTTGCAAAATATTCTATCATTTTATATTCTGGGGTATCTGGGGATGTCCGTGCAGAACCAAATATGGTAATTTTACGAGTATGACGATAGGGATAGAATGTTTGAAATCCTGTTTCCATATCTTGTAAAGAGGTAGCTAATATCTTCCAGTCTAGGGAGTCAAGTTCTTCTCCTGCCATATTAACTATAGTTGAGAGCGATCGCCAGATCCATTTTTGCTGTTTCAAGTTGGGCAAATTCTTGAGTAATTTGCTCATTTCTTGCTCAATGAATTCAATTGTTGATTTGTCAATATCTGAGGCCATAGATTGTTTGTATATTCTAGACAACTGTATTTATTTATAGCAGATATCAGTTATCAGAAAACGCACCCTACTAAAGTTATAAATAATTGATTAAATAGAACCAATATCTTCTGGGTTAAAATCTTTTAAAGGTAGATAGGGAGATGGCAGAGATGGGTTGTTCCATATTTGTTCTAATCTAGTTTTGGCATGAGATATTAAATCGCGAAGTTCTTCTATTGTTTCTAAACCTAAAGGCGGCAATAATTGTTCGGCAAAATCTAATTTTTTTGCTTCTAATAAATATTTGGGAGTCTGTTTCATGTACAATAAACTCCAACCATGCCAATATGAATCACTGTTATCTTTGGCTTGAGTTTCAGATAGGATAAATAAGAAAAAATCTGCTTCTATAAATTGCTTCATTGGCACAATTTCTGCAATTTTTCCATTTGTATGGCGCTGATTTAATATTTCTGAATGACGATGATTTGAAGAATTTTTAAATAGTTCTACAGGCTGAGATATATCATTCAATGGTATAGATAAGCTTTTAACAAAATCCCATGGCTCGTCAGGATAAAAAACTTTTTTTTTCATAATTTCTAAAATTAACTCCCACCGATTTTCTCGAATAAGAAAAGAAAAATATGTTACAAATAATTCGTGACTTATAAACTTGTATAAATCTAAATCAAAGGATTTTTCTTTACTCACCACCTCAGAATCTTGATGTCTATTTTTACCTAAATTTTTAAAAAAAAGGCTGACTGGTGGAGAATAATGGGTAATAATTTCTCCAAAATTTTGATATAAACTAATAGCTGCGGAGATAGATTCTTGTGTAGTTGCTATTAGTTCTGTAACACCAGCAAATTCTATAATCAGTTCTTCTGTTAGATTGATTGCTTTTATCAGTAAATTTTCATTTTCTACACTTTTTTCTGAAAATATTGGTGTCATATCTTTGATTTGACTATCTAACTGTTTAATATATCTTTTCATTTTAGATCTACTCTCAAGAATCTCTCTTTTTTTTATCTCTAACGTTAATTGTTCAGCAATGAAAATTTTCCTTTTTATTTCCTCTTCCAATGCTTGCAAAATAGGACGAATAGCTCTTTCAAAAGATTTTGCTAACTTGTTGCGCTCTGGAGCTTTTTCTTGATTATTTTCTGGCATATTGTAAGTAAGAATTCGTCTCATTCGCAGGTCAAATGGTAATTGTTCGGGAGTCCCAAAAGCAGTATTCATAACCATAATAATTTTTCCCTCTCCCAAAGTTTTCATTGCATATCCAAGCTCAATTAATACATTAGGATTTGGAGTAAGACGATAGTTTGCATCTTTATAGAGAAAATTAAGAAAATTCTTGAGTGCTTTCTGAATAAATCTAAGATCGGTAGAATTTAATAAATTGGAATTAATAATCGAAACATCACACACAAAAATCTGAGCCTCGTCAATTTTTTCAAAAATAGTATTAACAATATCAGGCGAACCAGATACATTTTGAGTATCCCTATCTATAACTGGTTCCACTTTAATAGAATCATCATTACGAATAGATTTTACAGCTTTCTTAAGAGCGTCCTCAATAAATCCACGATTTGTATTATTTTCTAAATCTGACTGCCAAGAATAAAATATTTTGCAATCCATAATCTCTACAAAAAATAGTATTTATAAAATTAACAACTTCCATTCTAATAGAAAAAAATAAATCCAGTCAGCTATGCTTAGATACTTGGGAAAGAACTATTCTGCGAAAGTCGGTAGTGTGGTTACGATTTTATGACTGCCAAGGAAATTTAGTATTATTGCCAGGAGAAGTAGTCGAACAAGAACAGCAACCTGCCCAACTTCTAGCAGCAAAACTAAAAGAGTTATATCAAATCCGCTTGCTTCGGAGTTACAAGAAACCGCGTTTATGGGCAGTCAATATTAGTATTTTAGGGCATTTGATCTAAACCCGGTTTCTCTGCTTTTTTATACCGACACTACCGGATTTGATATTAGGGGTAGATCCTGATTCTGTAAAATTCCAGAAAACATGGGTAACAGAAACCAATCTTACGTATGGGAGCGATCGCGTAAGCTCATTCCCTTATCTTAAGTCCTGTCTGAAGAAGTCTAATTTACACAGTCGCTACAGAAGGAGATTTCTTTGCTGACTCCATACGTTTTCCTTTCATAATCATTTTCACTCCACCCTTAGGTCCTAAAGTCAATCCTCGACGTTGGGGTTTCACCGGTTGATCCTCTGCCAACGCCATCTCAAAATTAGACATTAAGGTTGCCAATACTAAACGCATCTCAAAATTTGCTAATGCCATGCCTAAACAACGACGAGTGCCACCTCCAAAAGGCAAATATTCATAGGCAGAAAATTTTCGCTCTAAAAATCGCTCTGGTTTAAACTTTTTCGGTTCTGGATACAAATCCTCTCGTTGATGAGTCAAATAAATAGAACCCTGAATTATTGTACCTGCTTCCACATGATAACCTTGTAACTCTACAGATTTTGTCGGCACACGGGGTAATGTCAGCATTGCTACTGGATATATGCGTAAGGTCTCCTGACAAACTGCTGTGAGATAGGGTAAACGGAAAATACTCATTGGGTCAATATCTGCCTCTAGAGTTGCCAACTCCTGCATTAGCTTTTGATATACTTCTGGTTGTTTATGAACCCAATAAAGTGCCCAAGAAAGAGCAGTTGCAGTAGTTTCGTGACCTGCAACCAACATAGTCATCAGCTCATCGCGGATTTCTTGGTTGGTCATCCCTTGACCTGCTTCATCTTCTGCCAACAGCATTAAGGTGAGGATATCAGTACGATTTGGGTCGAGTTGAGCGCGACGTTCGTTGATTTCAGCATATAGGAGTTCGTCAAGTCGTTGCATTTGACGTTTATATCGTCCCCAAGGACTCCAAGCACCCAAATCTTGCTGTAACAATGGGAAAAATATTAGAGTTGCACGCAAAGGAGAACCAGAGACGTTAAGAATATTGGTAATCAGAGGTTTGATTTCGGCAAGACGTGGACTGTCATATAAACCAAACACTGCTTGCAATATCACTTGCATAGTAATCTCTTGCATTGCGTTACGGGCAATAAATGTTTCGCCTATTTTTAGGTTGCTGCCTACTTGCTTACTCAAATTACAAATTAATTCACCATATTTTGTCATGCGATCGCCATGAAAGGGTGGCATTAATAATTTGCGTTCTCGGCGGTGGCGATCGCCTTCTATCACAAGCATTGATTTCTCCCCTAGCAAAGATTTCAAAATCGGACTACCAGGAGTTTCATACTCATTGTTTTTGGTCAATATCTCTTGTTGAGCTTTTGGACTACTTACATACACTATAGCTAAACTACCCAAACCACCTTGTAAGGTGAAGATATCTCCATACTTTTTAGCGCAGGTCTCCATTGTTTTTAGTGGTTCTAAAATCCATTGTATTTTCTGTACAATTGATGGTGTGTTTGGTCCTTTGACTGATTTTATATTAGTTACTAATTAATTGAGTTTTTGAACTTTTTAATAGGGACAATTAACAGTAGTTCGGATGTTTGATTCTACTTTTAACTTCCTACAGTTTAACATAATTTTATAGAACCCCTAAAGGTATCTCTAGAAAACAGGGATTATACTAATCCCTATGCATTATAGCAGTTTTCATCTTGGATAGACCACAGTTGTAATCATCGGGGGGCAGTCCGGGAAGATTTGTATACTATGAAACTAGCCTTTGACTCCTAACTCCTAACTCATTACTCATTACTCCTAACTTCCCCTCCTGGGAGGGGTTAGGGGTGGGTTGACTCATTACTCATTACTCATTACTCCTTACTCCTTACTCATTACTCATTACTCATTTGGGTTCTATACAGTTGCCACAGAAGGATATTTTTTTTCTGCCTGTATACGTTTTCCAGTCATAACCATTTTCACCCCACCTGCTGGAGCTAAAGTTACACCGCGACGTACTGCTTTTACTGGTTGCTTCTCTGCCAATGCTAAATTATAGTTTCTCAGAATAGTTGCTAATACCAATTTCATTTCAAACATGGCAAATGCCGATCCAATACAACGTCGGTTACTACCGCCAAAAGGTAAAAATTCGTAAGCAGAGTATTGACGTTCTAAAAATCGTTCTGGTTTAAATTTTTTTGGTTCGGGATACAAATCTTCTCGATGATGAGTTAAATAAACACAGGGAGCGAAAGCAGTTCCTGATGGATATTCTTGACCCATTATTGTAATTGGTAATTTTGCTATTCGTGGAAATGTAATTATTGCCACTGGATAAATACGTAGGGTTTCACAGCAAACTGCATTTAGATAGGGCAGTTTCATAATTGCCATTGGATCTGGGTTATCCCCAAAGTCTGCCAATTCTTGTAATAGCTGATTATAAATTTCTGGTTGGCAGTGAATCCAATAAAACGCCCACGCTAAGACGGTTGCTGTGGTTTCATGTCCAGCAAATAGCAATGTCATCAATTCATCGCGCAATTCCCGATCGCTCATGGGTTGTCCTTCTTCATCCCGCGCTAACAAAAGCATTGTCAAAATGTCAGAGCGTTCGGGATCTAGTTGTTGACGACGTTCAGCAATTTCTGTGTATACTAACTCGTCAATTTCTTGCCGTTGTTTAATAAATCTACCCCAAGGACTCCAAGCACCCAAGTCTATTTGGAGAAACTTTAAAAATAACATACTTGCTTTCCAGGGAGAACCCAAGGACTCTAGAGCTTCACTCAAAAGTTGCTCTATTTTATTGTATCTATCTCCTTGATATAAACCGAAAACTGCTTGTAATATTACCTTCAAAGATATATCTTGGGTTGATTGTCTCATAGAAAATGGTTCCCCCACTTGCCACTTACTAGCTACTTGCCCAGCGATATTATAAATTAACTCACCATAAGCTTGCATCCTTTCTCCGTGAAAAGGTGGCATCAAAAGCTTACGTTGACGTTGGTGGGTAGTTCCATCTAACAACAGCAGCGATCGCTCTCCTAGAAGTGGCAGCAACACCTGATTTCCCACACCAGAATCAAACTGTTTTGGGTTAGTCTTGAAAATTTCCTCAATGGCCTTAGGATTGCTAATAAATACCATTGGGTAATTCAATTTTATTTGAAATGTATCCCCATATTGCCTTGCACATTTTTCCATAAATGTCAAGGGATTGGCCACCCACTGGAGGAGTTGAATCAAAGCAGGAACTTTTGGACCAGGTAGTTGTGTTATTGTCATATTCTTAATTATGAGACTTGTCAGTTTATAAGTTAAACAAATCTAACAATTCCTGTTGTTCTGTAAGGATTTTAGCTATTAATTAAAACTACATATAATTACTGCTGTGTATTGATTTGAGGGATGTTTTTATTTATTTTGGGAAAACTCTAATATTCACATAATTGTAAAAAATATTTACATAATTTGCTTGACATAGGAAACTTCAGAAAATTACTATTGCACCGTAGGCTTTTTTGTAAGATATTGAATTTGGAGAAAAGCATAATGAAAACTTTACTTAAAGTTTTTCAAACTCTGGTAATTGCTCTGGTAATATCGGTAACTCTATTGGGAAATCCCTGGATGGCATCCCCAGCATCAGCTCAGGGATGTGATACACCTTATGTACCTCTTCTACGAGAAACTGGCTTTGTGCATCGGGTAAATGTCCCGGACCTAGATAAGGCCATGTATTTTTATGGTGAAGGGCTTGGTCTATCATGCAATCCAACATTTTACGAGCCTCCCTTTTGGGCTGAATTTTATTCCGAAGATGATCCAGCGACAAGCATAGGACTTTATGCCAATCCCTACGAACCATTTGAACCAAAGACGGTAGGGACACAGATTGTGCCTGACATTGCTGCAGCTTGTGCCAACCTTAAAGAAAAGGGAATTCCTATTGACAAAAGTGAATATGCTGGTAGTTATGTATGTTTAGCTTCCTTCACAGACCCTTATGGAAATGAGTTGGCTTATCGTCAAGAGCGATGGTTTGGTTCTGATCCAAAGGAAGAATGTCTTGAACTCACTGAAACAGTATGTTCTCCTGGATTCTAGATGATTTTTTAAACAGTTAAGCTCACGGCTAAAAACCCCTTAGTCTTGCATTGTCAAGTTGTTTAAGTTTTAGTCATTTTTAATTCTACTCTCAATTAGTTAACTTTTTAAAAGTTGTAATTAGGCTAGTAGTTTTCCCTAGTCCCGAAGATATATTGCGTGGGCTAAAGCAAAACTACTAGCAAATATTTTTTGATCCCTAATTTATCACTACCTGAAAGGAAAATAATTAACCATATTTTTACACAAATGTCAAGGAGTTAGTCATCAAGGGTTGGCTTGAATCAAAGGTGAAATTTTCTAATCTAATAGTTGTATCATAGTTATATTCCTATCTTTTATTTTTATCTACTTATATTTTCAGATTTTCTAATTATTTTCATCATTAAATTTTTTTCGATTAGCTACAAGCACTACAAATAAATATTGCTCAAACTTATTACTACCTAAACTAAAAGGAATTAACATCGATCCCCGTAGATGTTAAATTATTATTAAGCTGAAATAAAAAGAGAAAAATACAGGAAAACTGCTATGACTGCAACAACCTCAAAACCAACAACAGTCCCAGATTTTTGCGAAGGTATCCAATACTTCGGAGAAGCTTGGCCTGATTTTGAAACTTACGGCAAAACACCAGCAATAGCAGAAGGAAGTAAAGCGATCGCCTCACCAAGTGACCCGACTGGCGTATATCAAACCCTCCTTTACGCCGACGCTCTCCGTTATTTAATGCTACAAGTAACAGGCAGCAAAGCATCAGGACACCCAGGGGGTTTTGCCAGTCAAGCTGAAGCTTATGCCGCCCTAGTAATGTTAGGCTATAAAAATATTCTCACAGAAGTCGGACACCACGCACCCGGATTTTATAGCGCCGTATTTCTTGATCGCTCCCTAGAAGATATGGAAATCTTCACAGTCCAACAAATGCGCGATCGTTTCCGGGAAATGCACGGACTCCTAGGACACCTATCTGGTTATATTCCTGGGTTACTCAACCCCGCAGGACCACTAGGACAAGGGCAACATTTCGCCATGGCAGCAGCATTATTACATCGTGACACCCTATTTCCTTTCACTTTGGGAGATGGTGGCATGGGAGAACCCTATCCAGTCAGCAGTATGGCGCACTTTAATACTGCCTATCCTGATGTCACCAACTTTTTACCTGTTTTAGTGTGGAACGGTTATAGTCAAGAACACCACAGCATGGTTTCCACAAAAACCAATGAAGAAATGATTGCCTACTGGAAAGGCAACGGTTTTGCGGAAGTCATCCTGGTAAATGCTAAAGACTTCGACGACAAAAACCAACCAGGCGATTATGTTGATAGCAGCGCCTTCTCCTTGGAAAAACGTCTGGAATTTACCAAAGCAGTATTAGAAAATGTTGACAAAGCAGTAAAATCTGCTCTTGGTGGCAAACTCACCATTTTTATTATCAAACAACTCAAGGGTGCAGGAGTTCACGCCAGAGGTTCAAAATCTCACAACCTCTATCCAAAAGACACCCTCGACAGTCCCCAAATTATGAATGCTCTCAAAGAACGCGCCTTACCAGTGGCAGCTTGGGAATTAGTAAGGAAAAATTGTGAACGTGCTGGTGGCGGTTCTGCTTCTAAAACAGTTGTCACTGAATTTGAGTACCCACTAGCAGAATTAGATAAACTACCTTTAGAAGAATATCCTGTTGATGGCGAGCGCAAAGTTGCCACAACTGCCATGGGAGCATTAATAGCTTATGTCGGGCAAAAAGATCCTCATTTCCTAATTACCAATGCTGATGGTAACGCTGCATCAGGTATTAATAATATTAACCAAACATTGAAAATTATTCACCCCACCACCGACGACATTTATTTCCAAGGTCCGAAAGGTCAGGTTTACGAACCTTTGAGCGAAGACGCTTGTGCTGGAATGGCAGCAGGTTTAGCATTAATGGGAGCGCGGACAGTTTGGTGTTCTTATGAATCTTTTGCTATTAACGGTGTACCTATTTGGCAAACTGTGACTCAAGCAATGGCAGAATTACGTCATCCCACTCCTTCAACTATTACATTATTTACTGCAGGAGCATTAGAACAGGGACGTAATGGTTGGACGCACCAACGCCCGGAAATTGAAGCTTATTTTGCAGCAATGATGCGGAATGGCAATGTGTTCGCCCTGTTCCCAACCGATGCTAATAGTATTCAAGTTTGTTATGAGTGGGCGCTGACTACTAAAAATAAGGGTGTGACTATTACTGCTAGTAAGTCGCCGTTACCTATTCGGACTACTTTTGCACAAACAAGACAAGGGTTGCAGGATGGTGCTGTTGTTCTTGAGGAGATTGCAGGAGATAAGACTGTTGTATTTGCAGTGGTGGGAGATATGCCATTAATTCCAGTTTTTGAAGCTGCTGCTTCTTTGAAAACTGAAGGTATTGGAGTGCGGATAGTTTCGGTAATTAATCCCCGACGTTTATACCGTCCCCACGATACAGCTTGGAATACTTGTTCTGAAGCTGATGGCGAATTTTTGGATGATGCTAGTTTTGAGAACTTATTCGGCGGTGATGCTTTAATTGGTGTAACTGGTGGCGCAAGTTTGATGTTGGAACCAATTATGTTAAGGAGTCAGGTTAAGCGGGATACTTTTGCTTGGCGTCGAGGCGAGACTGCTTCTAGTGCTAGTCAGGTAATGGCTTTTAATGGTTTGACTGCTGAGACTTTGACTAAGCGAGCGATCGAATTGGTGCATTGAGATCAGGAAGGATTTAATCAAGTTATATTAAGTCTGGTAGCATTGGTGTGATTAGATATTGTTGGGGCGAATGGCCATTCGCCCCAAAGGATTAAGATCAACTCGTACTAATAGTAATTACACAATCATATAGAATCCGGTTATATAGTATATGTTCATTATTAAATCGGACAATCGGACCATCTCCCCCAACAATACACTCTTGTATTCAACCGGATTTGATATTACTCCTTACTCCTTACTCCTTACTCCTT
>NZ_JAAHHT010000171.1:6217-21177 GCF_010672085.1 Okeania sp. SIO3I5 | reverse complement strand
GGAAATATAAATCGACAAAAAATGGAGGAAAAAAAATTAATTTTGACAATAAATACAAGCCATAAATTATTAAAATGTAGGAATAAATCACAAGTTGCAATGTAACAGCCTTTTTTGAATTTGGTATTAGTAGGGGCGAATGGCATTCGCCCCCTACAGATAGTGTATTATCTAAGAATTTGCGTAAGTCCTGAGTATGTTAATTATTCTTATGTTTACTACTCCCCTACTCCCCCACTCCCCCACTCCCCTACTCCCCTACTCCCCTACTTCCCTTTAAGGAACTTTCCAAATATTAATTTTCCGGTCCCAACCACCACTAACTATTGTTTGACCATCTGGACTAATTGCTACTGCACTAATATAACTATTATGTCCGCTTAAACTTCCTTTTAATTTACCTGTACTTAGTTCCCAAAATTTGATGGTTTTATCCCAACTACCACTAATTAAAGTTTTGCCATTAGGAGTAATAATTATTGACCAAACTCCATCTATATGTTCTTTTAAACTATGAATTAATTCGCCTGTCTGTAAGTTCCAAATATTAATCATGCCATCACTACTACTACTAGCTAATATCTGACTATCCGGACTAAAAACTACAGATAAAATTGAGAGAGAATTAGTATTAATAGTACGAACCAATTTACCTGTTGCCAAATTCCACAATTTAATCTGATTATCTTTACTACCACTAGCTAAAAATTGCCCATCTGGACTAATGGCGATCGCATTGACTATCTCAGAATGTCCTTCTAGAGTTTGCAGCAACTCCTTACTACGGAAATTCCAAATTTTAATAGTTCCATCCCAACTACCACTTGCTAAAATTTGACCGTTGGGAGCGATCGCTACTCCATCTACCACATTCGTATGTCCTGTCATAGTTCCCACCAGGGTAATATCGGTAACATTTTTATTTTTGGGTAGTTTCCAGATTTTGATAGTTTTGTCATCACTTCCACTGATAACGAATTGTTCATCGGGAGTCACTGCGACTGAGTTTACTGACTCTGGATGCGCTTTCCAAGTAGCTATAATTTCTCCATTCTTAATATCCCAGACTGAAATCATACCGTTACTGCTACCCATAACTATGTAAGCATTTAGAGCAACTATAGAATTAACTATTCCACTAATTTCATCGGTAATTGCTTTTGCGAGAGTAAAGTTGACAGCAGTTTCGATTCCCTTTTCTTTGGTGGAAGTAGTTGTAGTCACAGAATTTGTTGTTTCTGTATTTGTTACTTCTGTTGGATTCGGTGGGGTTTGAATAGTTTGAGGTAGTTGAGAAACTGTTGGCAATGAAACCTGTTGTCGCCAATTCCAAAAAGTATTAATTTCAATACCTCCTGAGACAATAACATCAGAGTTTTTTTGCAATTTGACGATACCGTTAATAGCTACTAAGCGACCTTCTCGATCTAGCACTGGTCCGCCACTCATCCCTGCTCTAACTAAATTATCATAGAGTAAACTATAACCAGCGACAGGTTGCTGACGACCTGTTACCATTCCTGCGGTACTGAGAAAAATTCGTTGCCTGAGGTTGCTGCCAGAACGAGGCCATCCTCCAACAAATACGTTTGTTCCAGGAACTAACTGAGTTGGGTCACCTGTTTCGGCAATGGGGTAATTTTGAGAACTGCTAAATGGTACGATCGCTAAGTCTACATTTGGCACTTGTTTGATTAGGGTATAGTAAACTGGGTGCATTTTGCCATCAGGTGTGCGTACTTGATAATCTCCTACTTTGTTAACAACGTGCCAGTTGGTGAGTACATAATATGTGTCTCCTTGTTTTTCGACAATTACTCCTGAACCACTTCTGTTTTGTCCGTCAATTCTAACGGTAATTTCTGCTGCGATCTTATTGATTTCTGATTCTGTCGATCCCAGAGCAATTTTTGGTGTTATCAGTGGAATAATTGTGGCTATCCTCACAAGAAAATTCCCGATATTTGTTGTATTTATATTGAGTGAACTGCTAATAATAATTATGACAATGATTCGGTTGAATTTCATGGTTTTGTTCTCAGCAATATTTTTTATTTTTAGATGTTTAATTCCATATTTTATAAATCCCAAATACAGCTAAAATGCTATACATAATTAAGTTCTCCTCAAATACTAAAGATCGAGGATATTAGAATTATTCTCTATTCTCAAGCTACTAATCATTACTTCTTTACCACCAACAATATCTATTTTATTAAGCTTATCAAAATCTTGCTACACTATGGCATTTACAAAAGCAATAATGAGAAAAAAATTGAATACTTCTGCCACCTTTACGATTTGCAAAAAAAATGCTATGCCTTATACCAAAAACCATAATTAATTGTATATAACTCTACATATTTCACTCTCCACAATTACTGATATAGCCTTTCTCAGAATAATTAGGTACACCTATCTTTATTTGTATTATATTTCCAGTAAACTGTTCCCAGTTCCGTGTTAAGTGTTCCCTAAAACTAAGGATTTTGTACCTCACCAGTATGGGAATTGCTATATAAGGATATTTGCAATATTTCATGCCATACTGTTAATCAAAGATAGATTATAATAGGAAAAATAAACTCAGCTAATTTTATTAAGTTGCTTTTATATGGTAGAGCTAACCCAGGCAAAGCATCAAATTATACCAGCCAGCAAGGAATTACATTTGCTAATTGTGAAAGATGTTATGGAAGATGTAGAGCTCATCCTACGCATCTTAAAATCGGATGGTATAAAGTTTACTTACGATCTGGCACAGAGTGATCTAGATTACCGACAATTGCTCAAAGAGAATGTATATGATGCAATATTATCAGATTATCATTTAGTTGATTTTGATGTCTTTGAGGTACTGAGCTTACTACAACGATCGGGACAAGAAATTCCTTTAATTGTAATTACAAGAGAATTAGAAGAAAAGGAAACTTGGGAAATTTTAAAGGCAGGAGTTAATGATTATCTTTTCAAAGATAGATTATTTACTTTATCAATTATTTTAGAGCGGGCGATCGCTGAATCTAGATTAAAAAAAGAACAGCAACTGGCGATTAAAAAATTAGAACAAAAAGCTCAACAAGAAGCAATTATTAATCGCATTGTTCAGGGAATGCGAAATACTTTATTACTTGATGAAGTCTTACAAAAAACTATTGAGCAGTTACATAAGGTTTTACAAGTTAGTCGTTGTTTCATTGTGAGACAAGACTGTCAAGATAACATTAAACTTGACCATTTCAGTAAAATAACAGTTGAATGTGACAATCAAGTATGTTTGTTTTACCAAGTTCATCATTATTATTCTGAATCACTAGCAAGAGGAGAACAGATAAAAATTAGCAAACTGGATACAACCATATCCCCAGAAATCAAAAATATTATTGCCGAATGTCAAGTAATATCGGTTTTAATTACACCGTTGTTGTATCAGGAGACTTCTCTAGGTGCAATTATTCTATATCAATGCGATCGGGAAAGACAATGGAGTGAGGATGAACTATCTTTATTGAAGTCAATTGCCGATAGTTGTGCTATTGCTATCCACCAAGCAGAATTATACAAACAAGCACAGACAGAAATAGCAGAACGCAAGCGAATAGAACAGGAACTACGGCAAAGTCAGGAACGTTGTGCACTTGCTATTGAAGCAGGTAATGTAGGAATCTGGGAGTGGGATTTACACACTAACGAAATCTACCTCGATCCTATATTGAAAGCAATGCTTGGTTATGAAGATTGGGAAATTAGAAACCACATAGATGATTGGACTGAGCTAATTCATCCAGAAGACCGAGAACAGATGATTACAGAAAGAAATGCTCACTTGGGAGGAGTGAGACCAAAATACGAAATTCAACATCGAATGCAGCACAAAAATGGTAATTACCGATGTTTTTTTTGTCGGGGAGTTGCCATTAAAAATGATCGAGGAAAAGCATTTAGAATGATGGGAACAAATACAGATATTACAAACTTTAAAGAGGCAGAAAAAACTGCTATTGCCAGTCAACAACAACTTGTATCGACGATTGCGATTATACGTAATATTACAGAACGCAAACAAGCAGAACAAGCGCTCCTAGAAAATGAGCGTAGATTTCACGCTCTGATTGAAAATGCTACAGATTTGATCTTGATTATTGACGCTCATGGAATTTCTAGTTATGTCAGTCCATCAGTAAGAAAAATTTTGGGATATATACCAGAAAAAGCTGTGGGTTACAGTATATTCGATCTAATTCACATTGATGATTTGTTACTCATAACTCACACTTTCAACAAAGCAATTGAAAACCCCGGCATTAGTCAAGCACCTATCGAGTACCGAGTTAAACATCGTTGGGGTTATTGGTGCTTCTTTGAAGGTGTTGTCACTAACCTTTTACACGATCCAGCGGTGGCAGGTATCATCGTCAATAGTCACGAGATTACTCAGCGCAAGCAAACAGAAGAACAATGGAAACATGACGCACTCCACGATCTACTGACTCATCTCCCTAACCGGACTCTGTTTATGGATCGTTTAGAGCAAACAATTAAATGTGCTGAACGCCGAAAAAACTTTTTGTTTGCAGTGCTATTTATAGATATTGACAGATTTAAAGTTGTCAATGATAGTCTCGGTTATTGTATGGGAGACGAACTGATAATCACGATCGCCAAGCAACTAAAAGGAGTGCTGCGTAATGGAGATACAGTTGCTCGTCTTGGTGCAGATGAATTTGCAATTTTGCTAGAAAATATTTATGCCGTTAGTGATGCTACCTGTGTTGCTAATCGCATCAACGAACAATTAGCTTTACCAATTATTTTAGATGGAAATGAGGTATTTATTACTGTTAGTATAGGTATTGCTCTGAGTTCCACAAGTATTAGCTCCAATTCCACGAGTATTACAGCAGCAGAAAATATTTTGCGAGATGCACAAATAGCTATGCACTCTGCCAAAGATTTAAGTAGAGGATCTTATCAAATTTTTTGTACTTCTATGCACACTCAACTTTTAAAACGTTTAAAGTTGGAGAATAATTTACAACGCGCTCTCAAAAATCTTGAGAACCAATCCCTTAGCGATCGCTGTGAGTTTATGCTTCACTATCAACCAATTGTTTGCCTCACTACAAATCAAATTATTGGTTTTGAAGCGCTGGTACGTTGGCAACATCCAGAACTTGGTTTAATTTCTCCGGGTGAATTTATTCCTCTTGCGGAGGAAACAGGGTTAATTATCCCTCTTGGTTTATGGGTGTTAAGAAAAGCTTCTTTCCAGTTACGTCAATGGCAAAATGAATGGCCGAATAATTATCCTTTAAAAATGAGTGTTAATCTTTCTGTCAAGCAGTTTGCTCAAGCAGATTTAATTGAGCAAATAGACAAAATTCTTTTAGAAACTCAGCTTAATGGTTGTAATTTAAAACTGGAAATTACCGAAAGTGCTTTGATTGAAAATTATCAGTCTGTCACAGAAAAAATGTCTCAGTTAAGAGCGCGGAATATTGAGTTATGTATTGATGATTTTGGCACAGGATATTCTTCTTTAAGTTATCTACACCGTTTTCCGATGAATACTTTAAAAATAGACCGTTCTTTTGTGAATAGAATAGGTGTTGCTAATCTAGTAAATGAAGGTTCAATTGAGCCAACAGAAATTATCCGTTCAATTATTACTTTATCTCACAATTTAGGTATAGATGTTGTTGCTGAGGGGGTAGAAACTTCAGAGCAAGTAGTTCAGCTTCAAGCTTTAAGGTGTGAATATGCTCAGGGTTATTTATTTTCTAAACCTCTAGATATGGCAGCAGCAACAGGTTTAGTTGCTAGAATAAATAACAATTCTAATTAAGAAGAATTCAGGAGTCAGGAGTCAGGAGTCAGGAGTCAGAATTCAGGAGTTAGGAGGGAGAAGAGGAAATAATTAGGGAGGAGTCAGGAGTCAGTAGTCATATCAAATCCGCTTGCCACACTGAGAATAAGTTTCTATTATCAGTATTGGCAAAAACTCCAAGTTTGGTAGGGGTTTGGTGACCAAACCCCTACAATATTGAATTGTACCGATACTATCGGATTTGATATCATAATTCAATTGAATAATATTAAGTATTAAGAAACCTGTTGAGCAACCAATACAATGAAAAATAATAATATCTTCCCCCTATTCCCTATTCCCTATTCCCTATTCCCTATCTTCAAATTCATTTTTTTGAGTGGAATATTATTCATTTATGGTTGCAATATATCTCCTGAAACTAAGTTAGAAAAACTACCAAAAATTTTGCCTGTAGAATCAATTAAATTACCTCTACCAACTCCTTATTTTACAGAGGCAAAATTAATTGCAGTTGGAGATATTATGATGCACGGTATGCAAATAAAATCGGGCTATAATTCTCAAACTAAAACTTATTCTTATCAGAGTTTTTTCACGGAAATAAAAGATATTTTATCTGCTGGAGATTGGGTAATTGGTAATCTAGAAACAACTTTAGCAGGACCCAAATCCAGATATACTGGATATCCTCTATTTAATGCTCCAGCAACATTAGCTGATGCTATTAAATCGGCAGGTTTTAATATTTTAACTACTGCTAATAATCATTCCTTGGATAGAAGAGAAAAAGGAGTCTTGAAAACTTTAGATAATCTGCGCGATCGCGACATTTATCCCGTAGGTACAGCAGCTTCTTTAGCTGAATCTCAAGAAATTTTAATAGTGGAAAAAAATGAAATCTTGATGGCTTTTTTAGCTTACACTTATGGCACTAATGGCATTCCTATTCCTAAAGGAAAAGATTATCTAGTAAATTTAATTGACGAACAAAAAATTCTTCAAGATATTAGCAAAGCAAGAAAACAAGGAGCAGATATTGTCACAGTTGCTCTACATTTTGGTGCAGAATATCAACGTCTACCTAATACTCAACAAAAACAGTTAGTGGAAAATTTGATTAATGGCGGAGCAGATATTATTTTGGGTAGTCATCCTCATGTAGTTCAACCCTATAAAATTTTTAAAATTACTGAAGAAAATGGAGATACTCGTCAGGCAGTTGCGATTTATTCTATGGGAAATTTTATTTCCAATCAAACCAGAAAATATACTGATTTGGGGGTAATTTTTCAAGTGAATATTCTGAAAAGTTTTCCAGAGGAAACGATTAAAATTTCTGCTGTGGAAGCTTTACCGACATGGGTACATCGTTATCGAAAAAATGGGAAATTAAACTTTCGGGTTTTACCATTAGAGCAAGTTGTTAATGCTAAAAACGATCCTTTACTTAAGTCTAGAGATTATTTATTGTTGGAGAAATATTTAACTCAAATCAACAGTCATATTAATTCGTTACAGTAATCAATATCTATTCCCTGTTCCCTGTTTATTACAAATAATAAAGTTCAGTAGACTAGAGCAGGGTAACATCTTATCCTTAAGAGTAGTACAAAACACTATATGAGGTGATTATGCCTAGTTCTTCTACTGGTCCCCAGCAAATTAGTATTGATCCAAATGGCAAGTTGGTAACAGTTGCTGCTTTTGCTCAATCAAATGGTAATCAAACAGTAAAAATTGTTGATTCTAATGGTAATGAAGTATTCTCAGCTTCTGGTAGCAGCAGAAGTGGTGGAGTCTTCACCTATGTCGGTGGTGGTAGTTTCACATCAGGAGGAGATGGAAATTACACAGTTACCCTAACAGAAGGTTCTCAGGTACTGGTGGGTGAAGACGCTATTATAGAAAAAGGTGAAGTCTTTTTGCACCGATACTCTTTCATCACTAATGACAATGCTTCTGATGCCAACCCCGATTTCAATGACCTTTTTGTAACTCTCTCTGTATTTGGTTACACTGGTTAGGTTTACGGCGCTTTTGATTTGAGTAACAAAGTTGTAGGTTGGGTTAAGCGACAGCGCAACCCAACTAGCTACTGGACCAACATCAGAAGTAGCAAAATTGTAGGGTGCGTTAGACGGCCTAAATTCAGACGATGAAAGAGATTTAGCAATCCGTCGTCACGCACAATTTTAGTAAAGTAGGGTGCGCTTCCCTGCGGGACATGAAAATGAAATGTAACGCACCGCTATCCCAAATATTTCCGTGCATTACTGGACTTATCATAATCAAGTAGGGTGCGTTAATGAAATGTAACGCACCGCTTATCCCAAATATTTCGGTGCGTTACGCTGCGCTAACACACCCTACTAGACTAGAGCTTGTAACAGCATACAACCCAACTATTTGCATACGGCCTTCCGTCTCTCACCGTATTCGTATTCGGCTTTGTATACTGCTTTACCCACGGCCACGGAGCTTGCACAGGTTCATTACAATCCTGATCATTACGTTCATATCTGCCGTGCGTATTCTTATTTGATACCCAAACGAAGGGCACTTGAGAACAACTTTTCAAGTCACCATCATAATTGTCAGCACAAATCTCTTGTCCAGTCCTACCAATATAGGAAAATGGTACATAAGTAGCTTTTGAGCCAGGTTTAGATGAGCAAATTTTATCAGCATCAGACTTTGTAACAATTGTTCTAACATTTTCAATTTCTTGATTGGTAATTTCCCTTCTAGCTTCCTCAATTGTTTTTTCAACTTCTTGCTGAAAATTTTCTAGAGCTTCTTTCTGTGCTTTTTTTATTTCATCATCTTTTAACTCTTTGACTCGCTCTTTAAGGTTTTTAACCTCTGCATCTATTCTACCAAAATAGACAGCTAAACCTACAATTGCAGTTAGTAGTGCGACTAATCCCCCTAATTCAATCTTTCTCCAAGAATCCACTATTTAAACCTCCAGCTAAATTTAATCCATAATTTTTGTCTTGATCATTATCTATTAATTATAACTTTTTTTTGAGCTTATAAATCAATTGTTATTTTTGGTATGATTTTATCAACATACCTCATTAATCCGTATATCCGTGGCCGAATCCGTGTGAGCAGCTCAACCCAACCCACCCTATCTATGAAATCATAATTTTGACATTCATCTTCAGCAGACCTCTTAATCCGTGTATCCGTGGCCGAATCCGTGTGAGCAGCTCAACCCAACCCACCCTATCTATGAAATCATAATTTTGACATTCATCTTCAGCAGACCTCTTAATCCGTGTATCCGTGGCCGAATCCGTGTGAGTAGCTCAACCCAACCCACCCTATCTATGAAATCATAATTTTGACATTCATCTTCAGCAGACCTCTTAATCCGTGTATCCGTGGCCGAATCCGTGTGAGCAGCTCAACTCAACCGACCCTATTTATAAATCATGATTTTGACATTCATCTTCAACATACCTCTTAATCCGTGTATCCGTGGCATAATCCGTGTGAGCACCTCAACCCAACCTACTCTATCTAAAATTAATCATTCTTTTTACTCCCATCTTCAGCTTTTAACTCAATTATTGTTGTAGGTATAACATCAGAAATAGTTGATTCAGAAGATTTCAAACCAGGTTTAACGTAACTATTTTTTACTTCTTCCAACCAATCAATAATTAAAATTTCTATTTCATCAAAAGTTTGTTTTTCCTGTAATTCTGAAACCAACTTACTACTAAAATGTTCTACTAATTTTTGTCTAAGTTTGATACTTACCGCATCTGGTTGTACATTTGTTTGATAAGCTTTCTGCGGAGAAATAGCAATTGTACTTGATATTTGCCTCACTAAATTATCAGCAATTTTATCAGGTAAACGACGTAAAAAAGGTATTTTTTGTAAACGCCTATATATAGATAATTGCTGCATAGATTTTTCCACTTGATAATGCAAAAAATCTTCAATATCTGCATGAATCTCTGGGAGAACTTTACAAGCAGTTACTTGCAATACACAGTTAATAATTTCCTGAATTTTTCCCGAATCATTTTGATCTACATCAACTTTCTCTGACTTACTTTTTGACTCAAAAATAGCTCTTTTTAGAGAACCTTTGCTAACATTCTTCTGCAGGCGATCGATACCTCCACCAACCACAACTTGAATTATTTCCTTAGCAAAACTACGAATTAGCTTAAACCTAATTAGAGTATGTAAATTTTCCATATCTGGTAGTTTAACTTGGTGTAAACGAATAAAAAGAGTAATTATTCGTAGTTCCGGCACCCAAAGTTGTAGTAAAAAAAGATCGTACCAACGCTCTTTAATAGCATCCAATAAACTTATATTATGACGACGACTAATTAGTAAAATGCGCCCAATAAACTCTAGCCAAAATATAGTCACCCAAGGCAAATCTACCAGCCAAAATCTATCTACAAATTTCCCATGTCTATCTAAATTACGGAAGTAAAAAGACTGCATCAAAAACTCAATATTTTCATCAAAAAAATCTAACTCTTGTTCCCATTGATATGTTTCTAGATATTGGCGACTCCAGAATATATTAAATGCTCTTTTTGATGATTTATCTGCCCACAAAATATCTGGTGCTAAATATTCGAGCAAATTTAATGATTCTAAAAGTTCGAGGGTAGGAGTTAATTCAATATTACTATCTGGAATCTGACTATAAATATGTTGCTTAACCTGGTATTTGATTTGCGTTAAAACTATAATTTGATTAACTATCTGGAAATAAGATTCTCTATCAATTAATTCGGTGCTGCGATCGCGCATTTTTTTCAGTAAAGGTTCTATTTCTGCTGCTTCTAGACCTTTTTTTTCCAGCATTATTCTCAGTTCATTAACTGCGATTAGATAATCTTGTGAATCTTTAAATGGCTCTATTCCCTTAATTAAATCATACCAGATGTGAGGTTCATACAATAATATTAAAGGGCGGATTTGTTCATTGAAAAAATCTAACTGACTTTCCCAACCCTCTGCTTCTAAATAATCTTTTTGCCAGAATATTTGTACTGCTTCTGAAATATTTTCTCTACCGAGATGAGTAGTAAATCTTTGCTTAATTTTCCCTAAAGCACCGTCATCTATGACTCGAAATGGAGGGCGATTAATAAATATTTGTACGCTACTTAGGCGCAAATCTGATAATAAGTTTTCTATGTTTGATGAGTGTAAACCATTTTCTGTTAATTCTTCTTCTAGCTTATCTACTTTTTCCAGATATTTTTTTTGGGGAGTTTCAGTAATTTTTTGTAAGTATAAATCTGCCTTTAGATATAAATTGCGGAATTTTATATAGGTAACATCAAATATTACTAAAACCACGTTAAGAAGAATTAGTAATGCCATGATTCGTTCACTGAAGAATAAGAAAGGTGAACGGCTAGACTTAGGAGATTTTTGGGGTAACATAGTTATATAGTTTTAACTGCAAAATTTCCCACTACTCAACTCCTAATAAGGAAGGCAGAAGGCATCCCCCCTACCCCCCCTTTGAAAGGGGGGAGTCAGAAGGGAAGAAAAGATTAGAAGGAATAAAGTTTTTTGGTCCCGTCAGCAGAACGGAGTCTTATCGCGCTCTTATCCCGACATAATATTAGTTACAAATTAACCAAAATAATTGGGTCTCAAACTCCATCTTTTCAAGGGAAATATTTTTGGTGTAGAGATTAAATCCCTGAGACAAAAACAACTTCTGACCTCTTATTTATGACTTCAGAAATTCCCGTTATAAAAACAACTTCTGACTCCTGACTCCTGACTCCTGAATCCTGAATTCAGAATTCTAAATTCAGAATTCTAAATTCCTTAAATTCCCATCCAAGCACCACCATTATTACTAGAATGATTTGCTTTCTCAATTAGGTCTAGAACTAAACCAGCTTCCGTTAATGGGAAGGGTTTAGTATTTTCAGTTTTAATACAATCTAGTAAGTTATCAATCAATCCATTAAACCAATTTGCATGACCAGGATCATCAAAATGTGTAGGTACAAAAATCTGTTGAACAGGTTTATTTTTCACACTCAAAAATATATCATTATTTTCGATACTAATTTCTCCTTCTGTTCCCTGAATTCTGTAATAAGCTTTTGGTATTGAACCTAAAGAACTAACACTAATGTTAATTAATTTTTCCTCCCAATCTAAACAAAAAACAGCTAAATCTTCTAAATTACTATCTGTTTGATTTAGATTTCTAATATGTGCAGATATGCGTTGGGGAGAACCACCAAATAGAGTTTGAGCAACAGAAATTGCATCTAAACCATGGTCAATCATCACACCACCACCAGATAGTTCTTGATTTTTTTGCAACTCTAATTTCAATTGGGATACACCACTTTGAAAATCTGCACCAAATATATTAAAAGAAGCAAATAAAGGTTTCCCTATTTCACCAGAATTAATTAAGTAGGCAGCGTGTACTATTGAAGGAGCAAATTTGTAATTATGACATGGATATAAAATGCGTTTTCTTTCCTCTGCTATATTTACTAATTCATGGTATTCACCTTTATTTAATACTAATGGTTTCTCACATAAGACGTGCTTATCTGCTCCTAATGCTTGTTTAACTTTTTCCATATGAAAAGCATTAGGTAAACAAATATCAACTATATCTATTTCATCAGAGTATTCTTCTAGTAAATCACCGAATTCTTCATAAACTCGGATATTTGGGTATTGTCTCAGTGCCGCTGCACGTCGCGCTGTTACAGGATCTACTACTGCTGTGAGATGAATATCAGAACGATCTCTGTAAGCTGGTACATGGCTTTTCTCAGCACTAAATCCAAAACCAACAATGGCTACTTTCATAATCTAAAATCCTCTTAATATATGAGTTTTTAACATTTTTGTAACAAAAGTTATAATTTTTGTCAAGTCTTTTTTTTATCAATTAGGGAATAGGGAATAGGGAATAGGGAATAGGGAATAGTTGAAGACACTATTATTTATCACTTATTTTTCTTTTCTAGGGAATAGGAAATAAGTATAATTTATTAAGTAATTAGTTGAACTTATGCGTATATAAATTTGATTACCAAAAATATAGAAACTTTAAGTTATAAAGTAGTCGTGCTTTTAGGAATTTCTTAGTTGAAAAACGCAATAGGCAATAAACAAGAGTGGTTGGATAGAATGTGTAATTAATTTTACCCAAAAATCAGGTCTAAAGTCTCCTCTTTTAAGAGAAAGCTTTAAAGGTGAATTATTTAATTATTAATTATTCAGTCAACCATATTATTTATACTTTGGTATAGCAATCAGATTTCAATTGTAATATTTTAGTGGTAATTAGGAGTTAATTATGAGCGATCGCTCTCTATATAAATACAAAAGATTTTGATTCATCTTAAATGTTTTTCAATATTTATCAAAATTATTCCTGAATATTGACATAAATGTTTTTAAGACCTGCACAAAAAAGCTAATAGCTGAGTGCTTACAAAATTATTAAATACTTTTCCCAGACTATTCCTAATTTTTTTTCCAAGCTAATGTTAAAATCATATAGTTTTTAGATTTGATTAGAAAATTCAAGGAATAAAACCAGATGAAAATTACAATTTCTAGCAATAACGGTGAGACTTTTACTACTTACTTAAAAATACCTTTTTCTACACCAGCTCCGGGATTAATTATTATCCAATAAATTTTTGGAGTAAATGAAGTAATGCGTAACATAGCTCATAAATATGCTGAAGCAGGTTATGTGGCAATTGTACCTGACTTATTTTGGCGTCAAGAGCCAGAAATTGAACTGAGCGATCGCTCTGAGGATGACTGGCAAAAAGCATTTGAACTTTATCAAGGTTTTGATGAAAATAAAGGAGTTGATGATTTAATTTCTACGATGGAAACTATCAAAAATTTACCAGAATGTTCTGGAAAAATTGGCAGTGTAGGTTTTTGTTTAGGAGGTAAATTGGCTTATTTAATGGCGACTCGTTCTCCAGCAGAATGTAATGTTAGTTATTATGGAGTTGGGATTGAAAAAAATCTGGATGAAGCAGTTAATATTCAACATCCATTAATGCTTCACGTTGCTGAAAAAGATGATTATGTGTCTCTATAAATTCAGTCTCAGCTAAAAGTTGAATTGAAAAATTATCCACCAGTATAAATACATTATTATCCAAATATTAACCATGGTTTTGCTCGGATAGGTGGAAAAGATTATGATTTAGAAGCAACTAATCTTGCTCATAGTTGCACTATAGAATTTTTCCAAAAGTATCTGGGTTAAATCAATTCAAAATTCAAAATTATTAATTCAAAATTTTGAACTTTGAATGAGCGAATTTTGAATTCAAAAACTTGAATCCTTAATTAAATAATTATTGAAATTAAGTTAGAAAATTTTTGAACTTTGAATGAGGGAATTTTGAATTCAAAAAATGGTCATACTGCGCAAATATATTTCACTTCTTGAAGACTAATTCCTCCTTCCAAGATAATTAGTTAATAACTTATATAGCAATCCTATTTTAGTTGTAATATTTTGGTGGTAGTTAGTAGTCAGAATTTCCCAGGCTTTTAGTTAAAATTAACTACTATAAAATTTGTCACAACCTATTTGGGATTGCTATTCAAAATTCAAAATTATTAATTCAAAATTCAAAATTTTTGAACTTTGAATGAGGGGATTTTGAATTAAAAAAATTGTCATGCTGCGCAAATATATTTCACTTCTTGGAGACTAATTCCTCCTTCCAAGATAATTAGTTAATAACTTATATAGCAATCCTATTTTAGTTGTAATATTTTGGTGGTAGTTAGTAGTCAGAATTTCCCAGGCTTTCAGTTAAAATTAACTACTATAAAATTTGTCACAGCTTATTTGGGATTGCTATTCAAAATTCAAAATTATTAATTCAAAATTCAAAATTTTTGAACTTTGAATGAGGGGATTTTGAATTAAAAAAATTGTCATGCTGCGCAAATATATTTCACTTCTTGGAGACTAATTCCTCCTTCCAAGATAATTAGTTAATAACTTATATAGCAATCCTATTTTAGTTGTAATATTTTGGTGGTAGTTAGTAGTCAGAATTTCCCAGGCTTTCAGTTAAAATTAACTACTATAAAATTTGTCACA
>NZ_JAAHHT010000171.1:4493-6117 GCF_010672085.1 Okeania sp. SIO3I5 | reverse complement strand
TCCTTCCAAGATAATTAGTTAATAACTTATATAGCAATCCTATTTTAGTTGTAATATTTTGGTGGTAGTTAGTAGTCAGAATTTCCCAGGCTTTCAGTTAAAATTAACTACTATAAAATTTGTCACAACCTATTTGGGATACCTATTCAAAATTCAAAATTATTAATTCAAAATTCAAAGTTCAAAAATTTTGAATGAGGGGATTTTTAATTCAAAAAATGGTCATGCTGCGCAAATATATTTCACTTCTTGGAAACTAATTCCTCCTTCCCAGATAATTAGTTAATAACTTATATAGCAATCCTATTTTAGTTGTAATATTTTGGTGGTAGTTAGTAGTCAGAATTTCCCAGGCTTTCAGTTAAAATTAACTACTATAAAATTTGTCACAACCTATTTAGGATTGCTATAGCTGATAGCTGACGACTAAATACTTACAAAAACCGAAGTTAAGGTAGATAATAAAATGCAGAGGGAATATAAGCAAGCCAACTAATTAATTAATCTGAAATGAATAATATACAAAAGCCATTTATAATCAGAATTTCCCGGACTTCCCAAATATATTTGCCAAACTTTTTGCTTAAATTCCATTACTGGCACTCAAGAAGTATATATAAGTTTATAAAATATCAGTAGTGTCATATATATAGATTCTAGTCCATGAAAATTTTATCATTAACTTCTATTGTTACTGCTACGGTAATCGGATTTTTAAATCTCCCTATCAATAATCTTTCTGCTAAGGCTCAAACTCCTAATTTTTTCTGTGGTAAAATTGGCGCAACTCCAGCCACAATAGCTAATCAACAAGGTAAGAATATTCCGATTATTCTCTGGGGTGCTAATAATTATTTTGCTCAATCAGGAGAAGATGCTCTGACTAGATGTACTAGAGTATCTGGAATTTTATCTACTCAAAAACGCAACGGATATCGAAATATTACTGTTAGTATATCTAAAAACGGACAACCTATTATTTGTGCTGCGATAGGTGGTTCTTGTCGATTATTATATCAGGTTCCTCGCGGTCAAAATCCTCAACAAGCTCAACAAGAATTATTGAGAAGAGTTGTTAATCCTCAACCAAATTTACCACCTATTAATATTTATTGAAGTAAGAAGTAAGAAGTAAGAGGTAAAAATTTTTTTCAGCATTTGTGTCAAAAAAACTGTAGGGGTTTGCTGATTAAATCTCAAAGTATTGACAATAAATAAGGTGCATTTAGAAGTCAGAAGGAAGAGGGAAAAAAAATTGTCAGCATTTGTGGAAAAAAACTGTAGGGGTTTGGTCTCCAAATCCCCCTATTTTTACTAGGGGTTTGCTGATTAAATCTCAAAGGATTTACAAGAAATAAGGTGCATTTAGAAGTCAGAAGTAAGAAGTAAGAAGTAAGAGGGAAAAAAATTTGTCAGCATTTGTGTCAAAAAAACTGTAGGGGTTTGGTCTCCAAATCCCCCTATTTTTACTATTTTTACTAGGGGTTTGCTGATTACATCTCAAAGGATTGACAAGAAATAAAGTGCATTTAAAAGTAAGAAGTAATAAGTTAGAAGGAAGAGGGAAAAAAATTGTCAGCATTTGTGTCAAAAAAACTGTAGGGGTTTAGTCTCCAAATCCCCC
>NZ_JAAHHT010000171.1:0-4483 GCF_010672085.1 Okeania sp. SIO3I5 | reverse complement strand
ATCTCAAAGGATTGACAAGAAATAAAGTGCATTTAAAAGTAAGAAGTAATAAGTTAGAAGGAAGAGGGAAAAAAATTGTCAGCATTTGTGTCAAAAAAACTGTAGGGGTTTAGTCTCCAAATCCCCCTATTTTTACTATTTTTACTAGGGGTTTGCTGATTAAATCTCAAAGGATTTACAAGAAATAAGGTGCATTTAGAAGTCAGAAGTAAGAAGTAAGAAGTAAGAAGGAAGAGGGAAAAAAATTGTCAGCATTTGTGTCAAAAAAACTGTAGGGGTTTAGTCTCCAAATCCCCCTATTTTTACTATTTTTACTAGGGGTTTGCTGATTAAATCTCAAAGGATTTACAAGAAATAAGGTGCATTTAGAAGTAAGAAGTAAGAAGGAATAAGTCAGAAGGAAGAGGAAAAAAAATTGTCAGCATTTGTGTCAAAAAAACTGTAGGGGTTTGGTCTCCAAATCCCCCTATTTTTACTATTTTTACTAGGGGTTTGCTGATTAAATCTCAAAGGATTGACAAGAAATAAAGTGCATTTAAAAGTAAGAAGTAAGAAGTTAGAAGGAAGAGGGAAAAAAATTGTCAGCATTTGTGTCAAAAAAACTGTAGGGGTTTGGTCTCCAAATCCCCCTATTTTTACTATTTTTACTAGGGGTTTGCTGATTAAATCTCAAATAATTTACAAGAAATAAAGTGCATTTAGAAGTAAGAAGGAAGAGGGAAAAAAAATTGTCAGCATTTGTGTCAAAAGACTGTAGGGGTTTGCTCTACAAATTCCCCTATTGTTACTAGGGATTTGCTGGTTAAATCTCAAAGTATTGACAAGAAATAAAGTGCATTTAATGGTCTGAAATACCTTGATTTTCAGCTCTTCATCCTCAAAAAGTTAGCATTTTAGGCAAGATGGGCAAAAAAATTATTCCCCTACTTCCCATTCCTTAAAAAAGACTTTTTCAGCAAACCTAAGTAGGGTTTGGAGACCAAACCCCTACGATAAAATCTTACCGAAACAATTAAACAATTAAACAATTAAATAATTAGATAATTCAGGTTTAAAGCCTCCCCAATAAAGGGAAAAAATTTATTTTTTTCCTTTTTGTCAATCCTCTCCCTAAAAGGGAGAGGTAATGATCCATTATCCATTATTGAAAACCTATTTAGGATTGCTATATTCGCTCTGACAAAATTCTTCTACTCTCATAAAATAGTTTGGTCTTTCTAATAAAAACTTGCAACTTTTAATTAAAAGCTCCTCTAAATTTTCTACAGAAATTAACCAAATTTGACCATTACTATCAGCTACAGCAATTTTTTTTCCATCTGAACTAAAGGCTATATCAATTGCATTTTCTGAAAATTCAAATTGGCTAATTTGTCGCCCTGATAAATTCCAAAGTCGTACCATACTATCAATTCCAACAGTAGCTATTAATTCTCCGTCAGGACTAAAATTAACTAGCTTAGTATCTAGATGTAAACTTTGAAAATTATTTATTAATCTACCTGTAGAAATATTCCACAATTCCACTACTCCATTTGATGTTGCTGTTAATAATGTCTGAGGTTGATTGATGCTAAAGTTCATACTAATAGCTTCTACGTCTAGGGTTTTGAATTGATTTTCAGCTCTATTCCACAACCTAATAGTAGATTTGCCATCTAATGTTGCTAGAAAATTTCCATTAGGAGTAAAACGAACACTTCTAATTAAACCATTATTATCTAAAGTTTCATTAGAGGATATAGTTATGGGCGATGATGATAGGTTCCAAATTTGCACGGGAATATCTATGCCGGCAGTTGCTAAATATTTACCATCACTACTAAAGCTAATACTATTTACTTCGCTTTCAGATATTTCTAATACATATAATTTTTTTCCTAAAGTTTTCTCTAAGAGACCCCATATTTTTACTGTACCGTTACTACCGGCAGTTGCTAAATATTTACTATCAGGATGAAAAATTAGACTATTAACTGATTGTTGTTCTGTTTGCCATTCTGTAATTTTTTTGCCTGACAAATTCCAAATAATTACTTTCCCATCTATTCCTGCTGAAGCTAAAAATTTTTGATTCGGACTAAATTTTACACTGGTAACTGCACCTTGATGACCTTGCAAAATAATTTTTCTTTTCTGAAGTAAACTATCTTTAAATTGTTCTTGTTCGTCAAGTTTATCAAGAATCATTTGTAAAGCTAATATTGGTCTAGTCGCAGGATATTCTGCTAGAGGAGTATTGTTATTTACTAAAGATTTTAATTTTTTTCCGGCAGATATAGCTTTGGGTAAAGCTTCTAATAATGCCTGATTTGTTGCCGATTTTTCGATAGCTAATAATAAAGCGTCAGTGCCAGTTTGTTCAATTTCACGACTAGATTGTGCTAGTTTAAATCTTTGATGAGCTAACAGAGAAAAGCCTATTGAGAAAATTAAAGATATGCCGAAAATAGTGGAACCTATTTGAATCCAACGTTTGGCTTTTTGTTGTGCTTTGACTACTTCCGCTTGAGCTTTTTTAGTTTCAATTTTTGTTAGTTCTAAAGTTTCTGTCTGAGCATCTAATACTAATTTTTGGCTAGTAGTCAAAAATTGGAAATCTTGATTCCTTAAACTTTTTCCGGCTGCCCAAACTAAAGCCGAGCGTAAATTTTCACCTTCCAATAAATAGGATTTATCTTCACAATTAGAATTGAGCCATGCTTTGATTGCTTCCGAATAGGGAGGCAACTTTTCCAATTCTTCAATAATCATTTCTTGGTGAAAAACTGCAGCATATATAGGATTAGCAACTATTAACTTACTATCTCGTTTAGCTACTAATCCAGATAACCGAAGTTCCATTTGTTCCGAACTATTATCCGCTACTATTCCAGTCAAATTATTCTGTAAAATTTCCAGATATAATCCCAATCTTCTGACTATTCGTTCATCCTTTCTCAAGATGCGATCGCGAATAGTTTTTAAATGTTCTGGTATATCCTGTGCTTCCCAATTATGAATAATTTTAGACCTAACAATTCCCGCTACTCCCTCTGCCGGATTAATGATTAATTCTCCATTTTCAATTAATAGTTTACAAACCTTTTGAGTTAAAAATGGTTGCCCTCCAGTCCAAGCCAAAACCTCTTTGAAAACTGCCTCTGGTTCCTGAGAAATTTCGACTAATCCATCCATCAATGATAAAGCTTCATCTAATTGAAAACCAGTCAGTTCGATCGCCTTGCCAATATTAAAAGGTGTACTACTTTTATCCTGACATAAATCTTGAGGTGTACTAACTCCTAACAAAGCAAAAGTTAAACGATTATATTCTTGATTATTAGCTCGTTTGTTGTAACAAGCTCGAATAAATCCTAAAAAATCATCCACTGGAAAATCTAGAGCTAGAATACTATCAATTTCATCAATAAAAATCACAATATTTTGATGAATTTGTGCCAGTAATACACTTTCAATAAACTCACTTAATCTTTGCACCGGCGCCAGATAATCTCGCTCTCGCCACCAGGTACGAATATTCACATATTCTGATAGATTAAAATTATTTTCTAATATTCGGAGAATACCCGCATACCACTGTTCGAGAGTTACCCCCCGATTACCAATTTCTGAAATGTCGATCGCCACACAATAAATACCCTCTTTTTGTAACCTTTGAATTGTTCTAACTTGCAAACTAGACTTTCCCATTTGACGAGAATTAAGAACATAACAAAACTCACCTGCTTTTAGACCTTCATAGAAATCTTCATCTGCTCGTCGGTTAACATAATTAGGTGCATTTTTAGGAAGACAACCACCAACTTGATAATAAGATTTTTGAGTAGGATTATTCATATTATGGAAATATTTATTGACTAAGTGAATATTTGTTTCTATGATACTAAATTAACAGGAGTTTTGACAGTAAATTATGGTAATCTATAAATCAGAAAAAAATAGCTAATTAACCAATGACAAGATTTATCCATGACCAATTTGCTAAAGATTATTTAGAAGAATTATTATCCCAACTAGGAGAATGTCAAATTCCTCTAGAAATTCGCAGTGAAGTTAGACAAGTAGATGTCTTTTTTGCTCCATCAACTCAACCAAAAATTTCGCCAGAAGAATTAGGATTATTAGGGAAATTAGCTACAACAATTTGTTTATTTGAACCATTTAGAAATCCTGTCACAATTGATGAAATTCGGAGTTGTTTACTTAAATTATTAGAGGTAAACACAGATTTTATCCGTCGAGCAAATCGGGAAAATACTCGCCTCAATGAAGATAATTATCCAAAATTATGGATATTAACACCGACAGCATCAAAGACAATATTAGAAGGTTTTGCTGCTAAAGCTGATGATGATAATTGGTGTACAGGAATTTATTTATTACCTAAATATCAGAGAACAGGATTAGTAGTAATTCATCAATTACCAAAGACATTAGACACTCTATCGTTAAGAATTTTGGGCAAAGGTAGAGTACAAGA
>NZ_JAAHHT010000170.1 GCF_010672085.1 Okeania sp. SIO3I5 | reverse complement strand
TGGAAAAACTTTATTACTTCTGACTTGCTAATACCAAATTGATAAATGTTTACTACAAACAGTTATGGTATTTATTAGAATTCAGAATTCTGAATTCAGGAGTCATAATGAATATATTTAATACAATTTTTGATGTTGTAAATTATCTTTTTCGTCAAATAGACTTTCTTATGAAGTCTTTTTATGGTGCTTATTATTCGTAACATTCTTTTTTCAAAATGGTATAATACGGATTTAAAAGGAGTATTAGCTGACCTCACTCACACTTGAGAATTGCTATACTATATTCAGCTAAAAATTGTTATACTAAGTATAATAATCAGGAATCAGAAGTGAGAATTTGACCATAAAGTTAGGTTTCAAGTCTCCTACTAAAGCAGGAGGTAATGTGAACTGATAACTAATAGACATCTCCAAAAATAAAAAGTAAAGTCAATTCTTATCCATAAATCCTCAATTATTCTTCCCTGTTCCCTGTTCCCTGTTACCTGTTCCCTCTTTTCTGGAGATGTCTAATAACTAATAACTGATAACTGATAACTGATAACTGATAACTGAAATGCCTATTCCCTATTCTTTGTAATATCAGGATAAATTTACTTATGCCAACTGAATATTCAGATAAATCAAAAGAAGTAAAATATCGAAAAACTTCTCTAAGCATAGTTTTTGTGTTACCTATAGTTCTGCAAATTATGGTTGGTGTGGGTTTAACAGGATGGCTCTCATTACGCAATGGACAAAAAGCAGTTAATAATGTTGCTAGTCAGTTACTCAATGAAGTAACTACCCGTGTCGATCAACATCTAAAAAATTACCTTAAAACTCCTCCAATTATTAATCAAATTAATAGAGATGCTCTTCGTTTGAATAACTTAGATATAGAGAATTTAATTAGTTGGCAACCATATCTATTTCAACAAACCCAACTATTTAATCAAGTAAGTAGTATTGGTTTTGGTAGTGAAAAAGGAGAAGTAATCTGGATATTGAGATTAGAAAATAATAGTTTAGAACTGGGAATTAGTGATGAATTTAGTAATGGAAAATTGCAAGAATATCCCTTAGACGCACGGGGTAATATAGGCAAATTACCAACAGGAGAATATGATTATGATCCAAGAACAAGACCTTGGTATCAAGCTGCTATAAAAACAGGTATACCAACTTGGAGTAAAATATACCCCTGGATAAGTGGAGATGGTTCAATAAGTAATTTAGGAATTGCTCATGTACTACCTTACTATGACCAAAAAAGTATTCGTAAGGGTGTATTTTCAGTTGATTTAAGTTTAGAAAAAATCAGCAATTTTCTACAAAATTTAAAAATTGGTAAATCGGGTAAAATATTCATCATCGAACGTTCTGGATTAATGGTAGCTACGTCTACTTCAGAAGTGCTATTTACGACTCAAGCTAATGGAAAAAAATTACAACGATTGAAATCTTCAGAAAGTAGTGAACCATTAATTAAAGCTGCTGCTCAATACTTACATAAAAGATTCTTAGGTCTAACTCAGATAAATCAAAGTAAACAATTAGCTTTTGAGTTTAATAATCAACGAAATTTCCTAGAAATTAAACCTGTAAAACATGGTATTGATATTGATTGGTTTATTGTAGTGGTAGTTCCAGAAGACGATTTTATGGAGGAAATTAATATTCAAAGACGCAATACAATTTTCTTATGTTTAGGCGCATTAGGATTAGCAATAACTGCAGGGATTTTAACTTCTCGGTGGGTAATTCAACCAATTCTCCACTTAAACAAAGCTGCTAAAGCTTTTGCCGAAGGAAATTGGCAGCAAAAAGTAGAAGTTAAACACTCTGATGAACTAGGAGAATTAGCTCATTCATTTAATACAATGGCTGTGCAATTACAAGAATCATTTACTACCCTTGAAGCTAAAAATGCTGAACTAAAACGTTTAGATAAATTCAAAGATGAATTTTTAGCAAATACTTCTCACGAACTTCGTACTCCTCTGAATGGAATGATTGGAATTGCTGAATCAATGTTAGATGGAGCAACTGGAGAATTATCGGAAATTCAGAAAAAAAACTTATTAATGATTGCTCAAAGCGGTCATCGACTTACAGATTTAGTCAACGATATTCTTGATTTTTCAAAACTAAAACATAAAAATTTAGAATTGCAGTTAAAACCTGTAGGAATTAGAGAAATAACAGAAGTAGTTGTTACTATTTGTCAATCTTTAGTAGGAACTAAAAATTTAGAGTTGGTTAATTCTATTCCGGTTGATTTACCTCCAGTTTATGCTGATGAAAACCGCTTGCACCAAATTTTATATAACCTGATTGGTAATGGAATTAAATTTACAGAGTCTGGCACAGTAGAAATATGTACAGAGATTATTAATAAACAACAAAACTCACAATTAAATAATCAATATCTAATTCGAGAAAACCAACAATTAGCAATTACTATTTCTGATACAGGTATTGGCATTCCCGAAGATAAATTAGACAGAATATTTGCATCATTTGAACAAGCTGATGGTTCCACAGCTCGTGAATATGGAGGTACGGGTTTAGGTTTAGCAATTACTAAAAAACTTGTGGAATTGCATGGGGGAAAAATCTGGGTCAAATCTCAAATTGGCATCGGTTCTCAATTTACTTTTACCATGCCAATATCTACAAATACTGCTATTAGTAACATTTCTAATATTTCCAGATTTACAGATACTAATAATATCGCCATAACTGAGGAAAAAGAAACAGCTATCGCCCTGCAAAAAGAGCCAATATATAATTCAGAAACATCACTAAAAACAGTACCAAAATTTCAAATTATGATTGTCGATGATGAACCAGTAAACTTACAGGTACTCGTCAATATTTTATCCCTCCAAAACTATGCTGTAGTGAAGGCAATGAATGGTATAGAAGCTTTAAAAATAATTGAACAAGGTTGTCAGCCAGACATAATTTTATTAGACGTAATGATGCCTAAAATGACTGGCTATGAAGTTACACAAAAACTGCGGGAAAATTTCTTGCCTAGTGAATTACCAATTCTCATGTTGACTGCTAAAAATCAAGTCTACGATCTGGTAGAAGGATTAAATGTTGGTGCTAATGATTATCTGACAAAACCTATCTCTAAAAATGAGTTAATAGCAAGACTTAAAACTCATTTGAGATTGTCTCAAATTAACAGTTCCTATAGTCGATTTGTCCCCCATGAATTTCTAAAATTTCTCAAAAAAGACTCCATTATTGATGTCGAATTAGGCAATCATGTTAGTAAAGAAATGGCAGTAATGTTTTCTGATATTCGCTCTTTTACTGCTCTTTCAGAAACAATGACACCCCAAGAAAACTTTAACTTTGTTAATTCCTATTTAGGGCGAGTTAGTACAAAAGTTAGAGATAATTATGGATTTATAATCAAATATTTAGGAGATGGAATGATGGCAGTATTTCCCAATGGAGCAGATGATGGTGTTAAAGCTGGTATTGCCAAAATTAAAGAAGTTGGAGAATACAATATCATTAGAAAAAGTCAAAGTTGTAAACCAATAAAAGTGGGAATTGGCATTCACTTTGGACAAATGATGGTAGGTATGGTTGGAGAAAAAGCAAGAATGCAAGGTGATGCTTTTTCTGATAATGTAAATTTAGCCGCTCGTTTAGAAGGATTAACAAAGTTGTATGGGGTTTCTATAATAATTAGTGAAGCAGTATTTAATAATTTAGTAGATTCAAATGAATATCAAATTAGATTTTTAGATAGAGTCCAGGTGAAAGGGCGGAATCATCCTATTAAAATTTATGAAGTTATGGATGGAGAAACAGAATCTTTGCTAAACTTAAAAATAAAAGTTCAGTCAGATTTTGAACAAGGAGTGTTATATTATCAACAACAAGAATTTGCCATAGCAAAGGAATATTTCCAGAAAGTATTAACAGTAAATTCACAGGATAAAACGACAGAAATTTATCTAGAACGAGTGAATAATTTTTTATTAAAAGGTGTACCTACTAACTGGCAAGGAGTTACGAGCTGGAATCAAAAATAAAAATAAATAGGGAATAGGGAATAGGGAGAAGCAATTGATAATTTATTGAGAATAATTGGTTTTATTTTTTATTTTTGGAGAAGTCTAATAGCTGATAGCTAATAACTGATGAATGAATCCTTATAATAGTAGTAAACTTGGGCAAGTTTTATCTATAATTGAATCTAAAAAGGGAAAATGTTTTGCCAACTTTTCCTTGTTCCCTATTCCCGATTCCCTTGTGTAGAAATGATGAATCTAGAAAGAGAAAATGTTTTGCCAACTGTTCCCTATTCCCTGTTCCCTTAATATATAGTAAACTTGGGCAAATTTTATCTATAAATTGAATCTAAATATAATTGAATCCTAGACGAAAAAATGTTTTTCCAACTGTTCCCTATTCCCTATTCCCTATTCCCTGTTCCCTGTTCCCTGTTCTCTGTTTTCTATTCCCTTTTGTATAATTTAACTTGAAGTAGCAAGAAACAAGCGATCGCCACCATGCCAAAGTTACCACTCAACCCCCTATTTTTCCAACCCTCACCAAAACTTCCCCTGCGAGCTATAGTTATTATCCCATTTGTACTGCAAATCATTGCAGCAGTAGGGTTAGTGGGATATCTGTCATTTACAAATGGTAAGCGTGCAGTCAACGACTTAGCTCATCAATTGCAAAACGAAATTACAGTCCGCATTCAGCAGAAACTGGATATTTATTTAGACACTCCCCATTTAGTGAATCAACTAAATCTCAATGCTATTAGTCTCGATCAACTAAATATTCAAGCAACTAACGAGCTAGAACGTCATTTATGGAATCAAATTCAATCTTTTGATTCTATTGGTGTAATTGGGATTACATCTACATCAGGAACGATGGTTGCAGTTAGTCGCCAAGACAATAACAAATTTAATATTGTTGTTACAGACGAATCTACAAATGGAGAACTTCACGAATATGCTACCGATAGTCAAGGGGAGCGAACTAACCGCACAAAAATAGTTCCTCAATATGACTTCCGTATGCGTCCATGGTATCAAGATGGCATCACCGCAGGTAAAGCAACTTGGGGTAAGATGTTTACATCACTAATTGATGAAAAAGTAAAAATGATGGCAACTCAACCTGTAATTGATAATGATGGTAATATCATCGCCTTAGTCAATGCTACTCTCACTTTTTCTCAAGTGCATGAATTTTTACAGAAGTTGAAAATTAGTGAATCAGGGCAAGCTTTTATTTTAAACCGTTCTGGAGAACTAATAGCTAGTTCAGGCACAACAGATCCTTTTATTCATAACAATAATAACTCAGAACCAATCGACGTTTTGGAAACTAAAGATCCTTTACTTCGTTTAGCAAGTCAACATCTGAAAGACAAATTTGGCGATCTAAATCAAATTCAAAATACTTCATTATTGAACTTTGATATTGATGGTAAAAAACAATTTTTACAAGTTGTACCTTTTAGCGATCGATATGGTTTAGATTGGTTGATTTTAGTAGTAGTTCCCCAAGCAGATTTTATGGGGCGTATTTATGCCAATACTCGGATTACTGTTGCCTTATGTTTGATGGCATTAATATTAGCAATTATTTTTGGTTTACTCAGTTGTGAATTGGTTATTATATCGGTTAAACGTTTGAAAGAAGCAGCAACTTGTTTATCTATTGGAAACTGGAAACAAAAAGTCAAAGAAGTTCCTATTGATGAACTAGCAATATTAGCTCAATCATTTAATCAAATGAAAGAGCAGTTAGAAAAATCATTTGTTGAATTGGAGAGGAAAAATGCAGCTTTACAGGAAGCAGATAAATTCAAAGATGAATTTATGAAAAATATTTCCCATGAACTGAGAACTCCACTTAATAGTATTATTTGTTCTATAAAATTAATTCTTGATAACTTTTATGACAGTCCAGAAGAAGAAACTGAACTATTACAGCAAGCTGATCAGTCTGCTATCCATTTGCTGGAGCTAATCGATCAACTTTTGAATTTGGTACAGATTAAAGAAGGCAAACTTACAATTGAAAAAAAGTTAGTAAATTTGCATGAATGCTTAAGTGAAATAATCGATTGTCAACAACCGCGAATCCAAGAGAAAAATTTGCAACTATTCCAACCAGATATGTCTAAATCAATATTTGTAAAAGCTGATCCAACAAAGCTAAAGCAAATATTTTTAAATATTCTTGATAATGCAATTAAATTTACTGAGACAGGTAGTATTACTATTGATGTTCAAATTAAACCAGGTGTGAATACTTATGATATAGATCAAATTCCTATTGCAGTAGTAACTATTAAAGATACAGGAATTGGAGTTGAATCTAGTAAACAACATCAATTATTTCAATCTTTTGTCATGCTAGATGGTTCTACTACTCGTCCTTATAGTGGTTGTGGTTTGGGATTAGCAATTTCTCGTAGTTTGATGGAATTGATGGGTGGTAATATTACTCTAGAAAGTGCTGGTACAAATCAAGGTACGACAGTTTCTATATCTTTACCTATTGCTCTTCAAACTTCTGATACTGATGAAATTTTGACCACTTCTATTGAATTTTAGGTACAATATAGGGAGTCGGGAGTCGGGAGTCGGGAGTAGAGAAATTGGTAATTAAATATCTTTAAAGTCGGGAGTCGGGAGTAGAGAAATTGGTAATTAAATATCTTTAAAGTCGGGAGTCGGGAGTCGGGAGTCGGGAGTAGAGAAATTGGTAATTAAATATCTTTAAAGTCGGGAGTCGGGAGTAGAGAAATTGGTAATTAAATATCTTTAAAGTCGGGAGTCGGGAGTCGGGAGTCGGGAGTAGAGAAATTGGTAATTAAATATCTTTAAAGTCGGGAGTCGGGAGTCGAGAAATTGGCAATTAAATATCTTTAAAGTCGGGAGTCGGGAGTCGAGAAATTGGCAATTAAATATCTTTAAAGTCGGGAGTCGGGAGTCGGGAGTCGGGAGTCGAGAAATTAGTAATTAAATATCTTTAAAGTCGGGAGTCGGGAGTCGAGAAATTGGCAATTAAATATCTTTAAAGTCGGGAGTCGGGAGTCGGGAGTCGAGAAATTAGTAATTAAATATCTTTAAAGTCGGGAGTCGGGAGTCGAGAAATTGGCAATAAAATATCTTTAAAGTCAGAAGTCGGGAGTCGGGAGTCGGGAGTAGAGAAATTGGCAATAAAATATCTTTAAAGTCGGGAGTCGGGAGTAGAGAAATTGGCAATAAAATATCTTTAAAGTCGGGAGTCGGGAGTAGAGAAATTAGCAATAAAATATCTTTAAAGTCGGGAGTAGAGAGTAGGGAAATTAGCAATAAAATATCTTTAAAGTCGGAAGTCGGGAGTCGGCAGTAGAGAAATTAGTAATTAAATATCTTTAAAGTCGGGAGTCGGCAGTAGAGAAATTGGCAATAAAATTGCTTTGCTCTTTTCAAAGTAATCGTTAAAAACATTTTATTACTTAATAGCTGAAGTCTTGAGGAATATCTGGCGTGATTTTTGGGAATTGGTATAACTTAATTAAATTCTTAAGCATTAGAAATATCCAAAAATCAAAAATCAAATCAATTATTATCCATAAATTATTAATTACCTCTCCCTATTCCCTGTTCCCTGTTTTCTGTTTTCTGGAGAAGTCTATTAGACTTCTCCGATAATCAAAAATCAAATCAATTATCGTGTATAAATCATCAATTATTTTCCCCTACTCCCTACTCCCTACTCCCTCTTTTTCGGAGAAGTCTATTTATAATTGCTATTTGATCGTAACTAATTGTATACTGATGAGGCACAACTAAAAATCAGGGTGACAATATGGAATCAAATTCTCATAATTTGCCAGAACAAAATTTAGGAGATGTGACAACTTATCATACTGAAGCTAAAGCTGATTTATCCCTTTTATTAAATAAAATATCAATTGCTGCCTTGGTGGGAATAATAGCTTTTACTGGAACCAGCTCTTTGATTGTTGCTGCTAGTAAAAACTCGGTTAATGAAATGGAAAAAACAGAAATAGAATAGGTTTATATTACCGAAATAATTAATAATTAAACAATTAAACAATTAAACAATTAAATAATTAGATAATTAGATAATTAGATAATTAGATAATTAGATAATTCAGGTTTAAAGTCTCCCCTTTAAAGGTGAAAAAGCGGTTGACGGATGCTGAGGAAACCTAACCATATCCAATCAACCAAGACAAATAAATCTTTTCCTTTTAGTCAATCCTCTCCCTTTTAGGGAGAGGTAATTATCAATTATTAATTATCAATTATTAATTATTAATTATTAATTATCCATGATCCATGATCCATTAATGAATACTTGCTTACTTTTCACTTGATAGTTAAAAAGTTAAAAGGTGACAATAAGTTTCTCTTGTTAACTGAAGTTATTTCAATCCCATATCAAATATAAACATGAATAAATTTCTCAAAACTATCAAGAATATTTTTCTTCCTGAACAAGATGAAATTTTTCTCCAATTCATTGAAGGCATAGAATGCATGGTTGCTAAAGTTCTATCTTTAGCCATGATTGCTGTGATTATTTTTGCTGTATTTGATTTGATAGTTTTTATATCTCAAAAACTTTTCTTTGCACCTCATCCTCTTTTTAAAGATAGCTTATTTGAAATATTTGGACTATTTTTAAATATTTTAATTGCTCTGGAAATTCTAGAAAATATTACAGCTTATCTTCGTAGACACGTCTTTCAAGTAGAGCTAGTAATTGCTACTTCTTTAATTGCTGTAGCTCGAAAAATCATTATTTACGATCTGGATAAGAAAGGAGGAGAACCTTTAATTGGATTAGCACTTGCTACTTTTTCTCTATCTATTAGTTTTTGGATTATTCACTCACGAAAAAATCGATCCTCTGGTCATTAAAAGGGAGTAGGGAGATAATTAATAATTAATAATTATTAATTAATCTTCAGAGGTTTAAAGCCTCTCCTAATAATAATAATTAAAAATGGCTACATCAGTTAGTAATACCAATTTGAAAAAAGAATGTTACGAATAGTTTGGTCAACAAAATGGTTAAAATCAGATGTATATTTGGCAGAATCAAATCCTTTCTTTCTTCAAAAATGGAAATAAAAGCTCTTTCTACTGACTACTGACTATTGACTATTGACTACTAGAAACAGTTCGAGTATTTGTAGCAAACATTTATCAAACTGGTCTAATTGAGTAGACAGATACCCCTGCTAAAGATTTGCCTGTTGAAGAAAATCCACCTTGGATAGAAGAGAAAAAAATTCCAGAAACAGTTCAGGAAAAATCTCAATAAATTCTCAATAAATAGGTATTAAAATTAAGTTATAACAATGGGAAAATCTAACTCCACTACAAAGGTTTGTTCTGATTAAACTTAGTCGTCCTAGCCATAAAAATAAAAATTTTTTACCTGCTGTTGAGGAATTTAAACTGATTTGAAGGAGGAAAGCACGACAAAGGATGACACTGATTTTTACACCCATGTACGGATAATTAGCCAGAGGTACTGATAACTAATAACTGATAACTGATAACTAACTTCACAAGTCAATTAAGCCTTCAGGAGGAGTAATTTCAATGATATTTTTTTCAAAATTAACTATAGGAACAATTTCTTTGACAAAGGGAATTAAAATATTTTTTGATTGGGAAGATTGAGTTTTTTTCTGTTGTTTTCTGTGCCGACTTATCCTACTTTCTTGTGGTAGGTTATCTTCAACAATTTCCGAAATAACAGAAGTATCTGTAGATATTTTTTCTACTTCTAATAAATCATTTCCAGCAGAAATAATACTCACAACCTTCCCAATAGTTTCCCCATTTAACTGATTAATAACTGTTAAACCAATTAAGTCTGGTACATAAAATTCATCTTCTTCTAGCTGGGGGCGATCGCCTTTTTCAATCAATAACTGACTATTTCGTAAAGCTTCAGCTTGTTCGCGATTTTCAATCCCTGCTAATTCTATCACATACAACCCCTTACTAGAGAGATAACGACCACCCAGTAATTCAATAGACTGGGGTTCTACTTGATCTGGTGATAATAACCACCTTTTTCCTGGTTCGGTAAATCTTTCTGGAAAGTCTGAGCTAGGATATACTCGCAAGTCTCCTCTCAAACCTTGAGGTGCAACAATTTTGCCAATTTCGATCCATTCAGACATGAGTTAAGTTAAAAGTTAAAAGTTAAAAGTCAAAAGTTAGAAAAATTAATTCTTTCTACAGCTAAAAAATAATTAGTTAGGACATAGATAAATGATCAATCTTAGACTAGGAAACGTTTTTCCAACTGTTCCCTGTTCCCTGTTCCCTGCTATATGAGAATTTTGCTAAACTCTTGTGTATATTATAATTTATTTGACTTTCAATTGGGAATCTAGGTTTGATAATTAGAATTAATTCTCTGGTTGAAAATATTATTAGTTAATCTGAATTTTTAGCAGAAGCATGAAAATTATAAATCTGATTTTAACTCTTTTACTTTCTCTTGGTGAAAGTGCTGCATATAGTCAAACTCAAAATTATTATATAAATCACAAAATTAACCATAATTACCAACAAAAAAAATCTTTAATTCTCCTAACTCAAAACCAAGAACAAATTCAAGAATTTAAACTAAGAGAAGAAGTTCGCGATCGCGTCCGAGAAGAGGTAGATTATACTTTTCGTCATGCTACTTCATTACTTAGTGTTTTTCTAATTGTCTTGACTTTTTTCCCTGCTTCGGCAGCAATTTGGATTTGGTTTCTTCAGGCAAAGTTGGCTAACAAAATTGACATTACAGAACAAGAAATTGATAGTTTTAAATATGACACAATATCTCAACTGAAAGAAATAGTTGGTGATGCTCAAATTATCTTAAATGAACTGAAGGAACAAAGTCACAAAGCTGACGAAAAAATTGAACAACTTCAAAAGGATACTTTGATTCAATATTCTACTGTTCAAGGTGATAATTCGGAGCCGTTAATGATGGCTAATGATTATGCAAAACAAGCAGATAAATTTTTCTTAGCAGGTAGGTTGAAAGAAGCAATTAATTCTTATAATCAAGCTTTAAAAATTTATCCAGAAATGGCAGATGTTTGGAATAATCGCGGTGTGGTTTTGACAAGATTAAAGATGTTTGATGAGGCAATTAGTTCTTACGATCAAGCTTTACAAATTCGAGCTGATTATGCAGATGCTTGGAATAATCGGGGTGTTTCTTTGATAGAATTGCAGCATTATCAAGAAGCGATTAATTCTTTTGAACAAGGGATAAAAGTTAAACCTGATTATGCAGATGCTTGGAATAATCGAGGGGTTTGTTTAGCAAAAATTCAAAAATATCAAGAGGCAGTAAAGTCTTATAATCAGGCAATTGCGATTAAAAATGATTATAGTGATGCCTGGAATAATCGCGGTGTTTCTTTGATGAAGTTGGGGATTTATGGAGAGGCGATCGCTTGTTTTGATAATGCTATAAAAATTAAACCAGATTTTTTTAGTGCTTGGTATAATCAAGCTCGTTGTTATAGTTTGAAAGGTGAGGTTGAAGTGGCTTTAAAAAGTTTGGAAAAGGCGATTAGTTTGAATAATGGAAACTGTCAAGAAATGGCAAAAAATGAACCTGATTTTGAGCATATTTTGGATAATGAATTGTTTCAGAAATTGATTCAGTATAGCGCTACGCGCTAGGGAACAGGGAACAGGGAACAGGGAACAGTAGACTTTTAAAGGCTTTTCCTAGGTCATGCTCCGCAAACAGGATTTAGAAATGTCCTAACCTTAATGCGTAGTGCTATACAATTCAATATCGTAGGTTTTTTTTATCGAAAAATTGTGCTAGTTACCGAATAATTAAATAATTAAATAATTCAGGTTGAATGCCTCCCTTTGAAAGGGGAAAAGCGGTTGAGGGATGGATGGGTTACCTAACCATATTCAATCAACCAAGAGAAATAAATTTTTTCCTTTTAGTCAATCATTTTCCTTTTTTGGCTCTGCTTTATAAACATCTTTATTAACATAAAACTTGGGCATTATTGACAAGTTATGGGTAGGTCTGGGTTCGGCTTTTTCGGGAGAAAAATGTATTGAATTAGACACAAAGAAGTAAAGACTGTAGACAGAATTCTTCCTCCCCCTCCTCCCCACACTCCCACAAGGATTTCAAGAGTTCCTTATAAGGGATAGCTTTTAGGGAGAGGTAATTATCCATTATCCATTATCCATTAATGAAGCCTCCTCTTTTAAGGGGATAAAATCAAGAATATTCCTTATCTCAATCCCAATATTTCAACCAGAGGTACTGATAACTGATAATGTAAGTATTAATTTTAATTTCAAGTAATTTCGATCAATTTATTTTTGGCAAATAAACCAGATTTAATCGTAATTTCTGATTTTTTGACATTAAACTTTTTTGCCAATAGTTGGATTAATTCTTGATTAGCTTTACCATCCACAGGAGGAGACTTCAAACATACTTTTAAACTGCCGTCTGCTTCTGCTTTAATACTTTGTTGTTGAGAATTGGGTTTAACTTTCACTTTAAAAATAGCCATAGTTAGTCTATAATTTGGGTAATTAGTTATTGTATAACGTTCAAAATCAGGAGGCACAGAGTTAGAAGAAAGAAAGAATTTGAACTATTAAAAATTCGTATTCATTCAGGAGACTTTTAGGGAACAAGAAACAAGGAACAGGGAACAGGAAAGAAGAAAAAAATGTATCTATGATCATTTTTTCCCCTGAAACAATTCTATTTGAGTAAATATATATCTGACTTCAACCATTTTAGTTTACCAAATTATTTATAATACCAAATTGATAAATGTTTGCTAAAAATAATTATGATATTTATTAGAATTCATAATTCTGAATTCAGGAGTCAGAATGAATAGATTTAATACCATTTTTGATGTTGTAAATTATCTTTTTCGTCAAATAGACTTTCTGATGAAGTCTTTTTATGGTGCTTATTATTCGTAATATTCTTTTTTTGTACATGATTTAATACCAATTAGAAAAAACTTTGCTAAAAATAATTTTCAGGTGGTAAGTGTTAGGTATATAGTCATCCTCCACACCCTTAATTGTTAAGTTATGGCTACTTTCAAGAATTAACAATTAACAATTAATAATTACCGAAAAATGAGGTCTAAAGCCTCCCCTTTTAAGGGGATGAAAAAAATATTTAATTCAGTATTTCAAGCCTCCGACTGAAGTCGGAGGTTCACTGATAACTGATAACTGATAACTGATAACTGAAATGACTTCTTCTGTAATGGAAGGATTGGGTTAAAAGGAATTTTTTTCTGATCTTGGGAAGATTGAATCTGGTTAGGTAACCCATCCATCCTACCCTTCGGGAAACTGCATTAACGACCGCTTTTTCTCCATGAATAGAGAAGCTTTATACCTTAATTTTTCGGTAAATCGCCAAACTATTAACTTCCCTATTTGTCTCCTGATTCTTGTTTTCTTCCTGAAAATAACATTTTTTTAACCAAGCTCTAATACCTTTAGCAAATACTCCATTACTACTATCTTCTGCTTGAACTGGTAGATTTGCTGGGAAACTTTCTTCTATAGAAAACATATTAATTAATTCCCATTGTGCTTGATTTTGCCTCATAAATAACCAATGAAATCGTTGTAATTCAACTACCTGACTATCACGATATTGTCTTTCTAAAGTTGTCAAAAATATTTGGTTAATACCCTCCTCTATAAAAGGCGTATAATCTATCGGCAAATGTTCAAACTCAGGACGACCTGCAATAATTATATTCCTTTTTAAATAATCCTTATTTGGTTGGCGCTCGCGTTGAATTTCTCGATTAACATAACTAGGTAAATCTGAAATTAAGGCTGCCACTAGAATTTCTAAATTATCAGAATTTTTAGGGCAAATAGATTTTATTTTCGGTGTTTCAGTAGGTTTAATTTGTTCTCTTATTTGTCTTCTAGGTCGTCTAGGTTTTCTCCTTCTAACAATTATTTGATTGTTGATAGTAACAAATATAGAATTAGGCAAATATAAATCAGCTTGAACTGTACTAATAATCGTGACTATGGAAATGAAGACTTTCAAATAAAATAACATTCGGTTCTAGGATTTTCATTCTGATAACTCCTGGAAAATTATCATCTCTGAAAATAATTTACTGTTCAGAAAAAGGAATTTTTTTCTTCTCAAGGGTTGGATCTGGTTAGGTTTCCTCCCCATCCTTCCACCGCTTTTTCTCCATGAATGGAGAGGTTTTATACCTTAATTTTTCGGTAACTAATAATTGATATAGCAGGGAACAGGGAACAGGGAACAGGGAACAGTTGGAAAAGTGTTTCCTAGTATAAGATTCATCATCAGTCTATGTCCTAATCTTTGCTTCGACTGCTATAACTGAACGCCTGATTCCCCTATTTCTAATCTTTTTCAATTTCTTGACAAATGCGCTTCAAAGCCTCTCTTCGGTCAGCAGCAGCAGTAATAGGTCGGCCAATAACCAGATAATCAGCACCAGCTTTAATGGCCTGAGCAGGAGTAAGCGATCGCTTCTGGTCTCCTGGTTCTGCCCAACTTGGCCTTACTCCCGGACAAACCAAGACAAAATCATCTCCACAAACCCGCCTCAACTGTTCTACCTCTTGAGGAGAGCAAACTGCCCCACTTAAACCAGATTCCTGAGCCAACAATGCCATCTGTAAAGCATATTCTGGCAACTCTAAAGGAATTTTTAGGTCAAAAGCCACATCGCGAGAAGTCAAACTTGTCAAAATAGTAATAGCTATTAACTTTGGTGGGTTTTGCCCTGTAGCTTTTGCTCCTTCCACAACAGCTTCCTGTGCTTTAGCCAAAGCTGTTCTACCAGCAGTAGCATGGATAGTTAGTAGATCGACACCATACCTAGCAGCAGACTGACAAGCTCCCACAACAGTATTAGGAATATCATGAAACTTTAAATCTAGAAAAATCCGTTTCTGACGTTGTTTCAGAATCGAGAGAATCTGAGGACCACAACTTACAAATAGTTCTAGACCAACTTTCCACCAAATTATTTCCGGTAGTTCTTCTATGAGGGCGATCGCTGCTGTCTCGGTCGGAACATCTAAGGGAACGATAATTTTCTTAATACTCATTACTTTCGCTATATTGTATGATTAAGATTGTATAGTTTTGACTTACTAGAGATTTCCTGGGGTCTGACTCACAATTTCTCAAGACTAATTTTTTCTAGCTGAGAGTCTTAGGCAAAATAAAAATATCAGAATTTCTGGGGTTGTCTATTTTTGGGAAAGAATGCCAAGAAACTAAGACGTTGCAGTTTTGAATAATTTTTTCTACCTAGAGATTTCCTGGGGTCTGACTCAGAATTTCTCAAGACTAATTTTTTCTAGCTGAGAGTCTTAGGCAAAATAAAAATATCAGAATTTCTGGGGTTGTCTATTTTTGGGAAAGAATGCCAAGAAACTAAGACGTTGCAGTTTTGAATAATTTTTTCTACCTAGAGATTTCCTGGGGTCTGACTCAGAATTTCTCAAGACTAATTTTTCTAGCTGAGAGTCTCAGGCAAAATAAAAATATCAGAATTTCTGGGATTGTCTATTTTTGGGAAAGAATGCCAAAAAACTAAGACGTTGCAGTTTTGAATAATTTTTTCTACCTAGAGATTTCCTGGGGTCTGACTCACAATTCTCAAGACTAATTTTTCTAGCTGAGAGTCTTAGGCAAAATAAAAATATCAGAATTTCTGGGGTTGTCTATTTTTGGGAAAGAATGCCAAAAAACTAAGACGTTGCAGTTTTGAATAATTTTTTCTACCTAGAGATTTCCTGGGGTCTGACTCAGAATTTCTCAAGACTAATTTTTCTAGCTGAGAGTCTTAGGCAAAATAAAAATATCAGAATTTCTGGGGTTGTCTATTTTTGGGAAAGAATGCCAAAAAACTAAGACGTTGCAGTTTTGAATAATTTTTGCCTAAAGACATTCCCACGGTATGAGTCAGAATTTATTTATACTAATTCTTTCCGACTTTAAGTTAAAGCCAAAGTATTAGTTAATTTTTCACCAAGCGGACAAAATTCTTCTTACCCACCCGCAAAACCTTACCATCAAGTTCCGCCGGGGAATCAAAAGTCAAATCCTGCTCCGAAATACGGTCATCATCCAAACGTACAGCACCCCCAGCAATTTTTTTCCTAGCTTCAGAGCTACTCTTACACAAACCACTAGCACTAACAATATAAAACAACTTCGCTGGAAACTCCACAGAAGCCAAAGAAAATTCTGGCACCGCCTCAGTTTGACTCATATCTCCCTCAACCACCATTTTCACAGCAGTTTGTTGAGCCTCCAAAGCAATTTCCCGACTGTGATACTGAGACACAATATCCAAAGCCAACAATTTTTGTCTTTCGCGAGGATTCTCCGGCAACCCATCAAGAGGTAAATTTGTCAATAGTTCAAAATACTCTTCTACCTGGTCATCAGGAATTTTCTCCAACTTAGAATACATACTCAAAGAATCTTCCGATAAACCCACATAATTTCCCAGAGACTTAGACATTTTCTGCACCCCATCAGTCCCCAACAAAATCGGCATTAACAAACCAAACTGAGTCTTCTTACCAAAATGACGTTGTAAATCTCGCCCCACCGCAATATTAAACTTTTGGTCAGTACCGCCCAATTCCACATCAGCATCCACAGCCACAGAATCATAACCTTGCATGAGGGGATAGAGAAACTCATGGATATAGATAGGGTTTTCCTGTTCATAACGGAGGGCAAAACCTTCCTTCGCCAACATCTGCCCCACAGTCATAGTTGCCAGAAGTTCCAGAATATTTGCCAAATCTAGTTTAGACAGCCATTCTGAGTTGTAGCGAATTTCTAGTCGCCCTGGCGTATCAAAATCCAATATTGGTCGGACTTGCTCTAAATAAGTTTTGGCATTTTCCTTTACCTGCTCTGAAGTTAACTGCCGTCGGACTTCAGATTTTCCAGTCGGGTCCCCAATTCTTGCGGTAAAATCTCCTATTATTAATACTGCTGTATGTCCAGCATCTTGAAATGCCCGGAGTTTTCTGACCGGGATACTATGGCCTAAATGGATATCAGCCCCTGTAGGGTCGATTCCCAACTTAACCCGCAAAGGACGGTCTGATTTGGTTAACCTCTGGATTAAGTTTTCATCAGGGTCTTGAGAATCTGATTTATCTGGGAATATTTCACTGATGCCACGATGTAGCCATGTAAATTTATCAGTCATCATTTAGTCTTATTTGATTTCAATAAAAATATAGAAATTTACGGATAATTATGTTATTGTCTTCCTCTTTTGAGGATAGATTATATTTATTTTAGTGCGAATGTATAAATCTGGTAGGGCGACCAATAGACATCTCTAAAAATCAAAAATAAAATCAATTATTATCCATAAATTATCAATTAATTCCCCTTAATGTCACCTTTTACCTGTTTCATATTTTCTGGAGATGTCTAATAAATACAGAAAAAATAACTCAGTAACTGCCATGTTTAAACTGGTTAAAAAACATATAATTAGCAATCAATTGATAAATTATGCTTTTGGTCAAAGAACGTTAATTATCTTGTTTATTATTAGACAAGAATTTATCTTTAATCAGAAGTATTTAAACTCGGCTAAAACTTATCACTTAATTAAATAGTCTGTTGACTATAAAGCAATACCTAGTAAGGTAAGTTTTCAAATAATTATATTAGTAGATAGGTGTTGGAGTTCGTTTTTTTCTTCCATGAAATACTACTCAAAAAAAACTCATAAATATCTGGGAAAACCAAAATTACCAAGATACAAAGATAAGTTAAAAGGTTGCTGTATGATTACTTATCCTGCTCAAGCTATTATTCATTAATTGATAATGAATAATGGATAATCAAAACTATCTCTAATTATCAATTATCCATTTTAATAAACCTCTGGGGATTAATTATAAATTATCCATTATCAATTATCAATGAAGAATTAAAAGTTATCAATGAAATTGCTCATTAGCATATCAATGAACCTCAAAAATCTGAAGTCTAGCCAAGGAAGTTAAATCAAAATGTCCACCAACGCTCTCCCAAACAAACAAATTAAAAAATCTAACTCTGAACCTTCACCAGTATTCGAGTTTGTTCAATCTGTCAGTAAAGTTACAGCAGGTACAGTATTAGGCATTACCATGCTGACTAGCTCATTAGTTGCTGGCGGATTAGTAGGTTTAGCCATTAGCTTTCGTAATCTGCCAGATGTACGGGTGCTAAAAAATTATACACCTTCAGAAACAACCCATATATATGATATTAAAGGTAGACCCCTGGCAAGTCTCCATGACGAGGCTAACCGAGAAGTTATACCTCTAAACCAAATTTCTCCAGACTTAAAACGAGCAGTTCTAGCGATCGAGGATAGTAACTTCTACAATCACTACGGCATTTATCCCATTGGAATTATGCGTGCTTTTGTGGCCAACTTGGAACAGGGTAAAACCGTTGAAGGTGGTTCCACTGTGACTATGCAATTGGTGAAAAATTTGTTTTTATCTCCAACAGCCAAACTTAGTCGGAAAGTAGCTGAAGCAGTTCTGGCAATTAGAATGGAGCAAATTCTAGAAAAAAATGAAATTTTAGAACTATACCTTAACCAAATTTACTGGGGTCATAATCTATATGGAGTTGAAACTGCAGCTAAAAGCTATTTTAATAAATCTTCTAAAGATTTAACTTTGGCCGAAGCTGCCTTAATGGCAGGTATGATTCCCGCACCAGAACAATATAGCCCTTTTATTAATTACCAAAAGTCCAAGCAACGTCAGGCAACAGTATTAGCCAGGATGCGAGAACTAAATTGGATTACTGCTGAGGAGGAAGCAGAGGCTCTCAAACAACCATTGTTAGTTGGTAAAGTTACCTCTTTTAGCCAGAGTAAACTTCCTTATATTACTAATGCAGTTATTCAGGAATTAACTGAGAGATTTGGTAAAGATGCTGTCCTGAAGGGAGGAATGCGGATACAAACTACTATTGATATGAACTTCCAACGGATGGCAGAGACAACCGTGAGTGAATGGCATGAAATATTATATTACCGTGGCCTTTATCGGAGTTGGGACAAAGGTCAATTAGCATTGGTGGCGGTTGATCCACGTACCCACTTTGTCAAGGCGATGGTTGGTGGGGCAGATTTTAAGACCAGTCAATATAATCGTGCTATTCAAGCTCGTAGACAACCAGGTTCTGCCTTTAAACCTTTTGTTTACTATACTGCTTTTGCTTCGGGTAAATTTTCGCCATATTCGATAGTCATGGATACTCGTGTTAGTTATCGAGATGGTAGTAATGAGAGATACTCCCCTCGAAATTATGGCGGTGGATATTCCGGAGCAGTTAGTATTCGTAAGGCTTTACAGTCTTCTCTGAATATACCTGCTGTTAAAATTGGTCAATCTGTCGGACTTAATAAGGTGATTGAGGTTTGTCGTATTTTGGGTATCAAGAGTCCAATGGAACCTGTAATTTCTTTACCACTGGGTTCTGTTGATTTGACACCTCTGGAGATGGCGGGTGCTTATGCTACTTTTGCTAATAATGGTTGGCATTCTGATACGACGTTTATTGTTCAGGTGACAGATACCAGTGGAAATGTGTTATTGGACAATACTCCTAAACCTAAATTGGTTTTGAATCAGTGGGCTGTAGCATCATTGAATAGTGTATTAGTAGGGGTAATTGAACGAGGTACTGCTACTAGGGCTAAAATGAGTCGTCAGGCTGCTGGAAAAACTGGTACGACTTCTTCGGAAAGGGATGTTTGGTTTGTTGGTTATACTCCTCAGTTGGCAACTGCTGTTTGGGTGGGTAATGATGATTACCGACCACTCAACTATGGAGCTACTGGGGGAACTACTGTTGCACCTATCTGGCGTGATTTTATGAACCAAGCTATGAGTGGTATGCGTAAAGAATATTTTCCTCCAGCATATAAGTTTGAGAAGCCCTAGTTTTTCATATTTAGGGTTTGCTGAAAAAGTCTGTTGGTGAAGGCAGGGAATGGGCAATAGGCAATAGTTACCAGAAGTCCTTCGGGCTTAAGTAATGAGTAATGAGTAATGAGTTAGGAGTTAGGAGTAATGAGTAATGAGTAATGAGTTAGGAGTAATGAGTAATGAGTAATGAGTAATGAGTTAGGAGTTAGGAGTAATGAGTAATCAGTAAAATCAAGCCCGTTGATGTTGGTTTAAAGCCTCTTCATTCATGAAGAAAAATTCTTGGGTATTCATCATTCTTTGAATCCTCTGACTTGACTGCGGAATGCGCAGCAAACAGGCAGAGGTATTACTTATTACTTATTACTTATTACTTATTACTTATTACTTGTGAAAGGCATTAATTTTTCTACATTTTTCCAATTTTTGCTCCGAAAAATCCCAAGTTTTCAAGATTAATTTAGTAATTTTTTGACACTTTTTTTGACCAGAAAAAGCCTTGAAGCTTGAACTATCAATGCTTTCAAATTTAATCAGCAAGCCCTATTTAATTGGTTAAATAGAGCTATTTTATGCCAGTTTCAAAAAATATTGCTAAATTAACAAATTTTTGGCATTAGGTAGGGAAAACGTTGGGGGATGTTTTATTGTGAATAAATTTGAAACTTTGATATATCAGATTTTTGAAAAATATTAAAGGCTCAAAAAGTTCAATAAATAGGGTTCTTAGCCGAAAACACCATATCCAATCCACCAAGAGAAGAAAAAATTTCCTTTTTAACCAATCCTTCTATTACAGAAGAGGTAATTAATAATTAGGGCTTGCTGATTAAATCTAAAAGCATTTAATTTCTCAAGGTTTGAGCTTTTTTAATTCTTAAAAAAGTACAAGGTTTTCCTTCTGAAAATATCAAAAAGTGAGGATGAAAGGGTTGACTATTGGCTGAAAAATAAAGGGATAATTCTTCAGACTGCCTTATCACTCATTCCCCATTCCTCCTGTGTCCTGTCTCCTGTCTCCTGACTCCTAAGACTTTTTCAGCAAATCCTAATAATTAATTATTAATAATTAATTATTAATTATTTAACTATTCCCTATCCTTACAGTTAGTAATTTTTTAGCAAACCCTAAATAAATAGTATA